>DPKU01000136.1 GCA_003542355.1 Clostridiales bacterium
GTGGAATATTTCGGAAGAACGGTATCACGCCAACGGTAGGAGACCGGGTCCGGATCGGATTTTCTCCGGAAGGGCAGGCGACCATCGATGAGATCCTGCCCCGCATCAATATCTTCCAGCGGCCGCCGGTAGCCAATGTGGAAACCATGGTGCTTGTGGTGGCGGCAAAAGACCCCAAACCGAACTACTATCTGGTGGATCTTTTTGCAGTGACAGCGGAGTTGACGGGTGCTGATGTGATGCTCTGCATCAATAAAATGGATCTGGCCGAAGAAATGGTTCGCCGCGACGTGATACAGATTTACGGAGATGTTTATCCGCTCCACTTCGTCAGCGGAAAGACCGGCGAAGGAATGGAGGATCTAAAGCGGGCGCTTCAGGGAACCCAGGCTGCGTTGGCCGGTCCCTCAGGTGTGGGAAAATCCACACTCCTGAATGTGCTGATGGAAGGAGAAAAAAATCCTACCGGAACCATCAGCGATAAGACGACCCGAGGGCGCCATACGACGCGCCACACGGAACTGTTTACAGGAAAGGGCATGAAGCTTTTCGATACGCCTGGCTTTACATCCTATGATCTGGGCGCCATGGAAGAGGAAGAACTGGCTCCTTGCTTTCCGGAGATCCAGGCGCTGAACGGATCCTGCAGATTTCAGGATTGCCGTCATGTGTCGGAACCAGACTGTGCTGTCCTGGCAGCCGTGGAAGAGGGGCGCATCCATCCAAGCCGGTACCATTCATACAAGGAAATGCTGAAGATCATCGGAGCTCAGGAGAAATATTAGGAGGAGATTATGGCTATACTTGCGCCGTCGTTGCTGTCAGCGGATTTTTCAGACCTGGCCGGACAGATCCGGGCCATCCGGGAAGGCGGGGCCGGCTATGTCCATATGGACGTGATGGACGGCACCTTTGTCCCTAATATCACCTTCGGGCAGCCGGTGATTCGCTGTCTGGCGGAGAAGACGGACATGCCTTTTGATGTCCATCTGATGATACGGCAGCCGGAACGGCTGCTGGCAGAGTTTGTGACGCCGCGGACAGAATTTATCGTGGTTCATCAGGAAGCCTGTCTTCATTTGCACCGGACGATCCAGCAGATCAAATGTCTTGGTGTCAAGGCCGGTGTGGCCCTGAATCCGGCCACCTCGCTCTCTACATTGGATTACATCCTGGAGGATCTGGATCTGGTGCTCCTCATGTCGGTCAATCCGGGCTTCGGCGGGCAGAAATTCATTCCTGCGACCTGGGATAAATTGAAAAGACTGGATCAGATGAGAAAAGAACGTCATCCGGAAATGCTGATCCAGCTGGACGGGGGCGTCAACCTTCAGAACGCGGCGCAGCTCAAAGAAGCCGGCGTAGACATCCTTGTGGCCGGCGCCGCAGTGTTTGGCGCTCCGGATATCACGCAGCGCGTCAAGGAATTTGTTGGAATTCTTGCTGATTAACCCTGAAAAAGAGCACAGAAAAAACCGGGGAGACACTGCCCGGTTTTTGCGCGTAAATGTGCATGAACGTTTGCACGGTGGGGACGGGTGAGATTATTCTGCCTTCGCTTTGTTGAATGACAGTGCCATTCTGGAAATTTTCCTGGAAGCTGTGTTCTTATGGATCGTTCCCTTGGCAGCAGCTTGTTTCAGCTTTTTGTCGGCCATTGCAAGCTTTTCAGATGCAACGTCGAAATTGCCTTCTGTCAGCGCTTTGTCAAAATTTTTGATGACTGCTTTCAGATGGTTCTTGACTCTTCTGTTGGCTGCCGTCTTTTTTGTGATAACACTGATTCTCTTCTTGGCAGATTTGATATTTGCCATACCTATTCACCCCACTTTCATAAAATATCGCAACTTGAAGTATAGTATATCGGCGGCAGGATTGCAAGCACTAATTTCCCCTTGTGAGAGAAACATCGATGCCATATAATACAGTGAGAAAGAATCAATCGGAGGACTCATGGAAAACGATCAAACCTATATCAGGAATTTCTGCATCATTGCCCATATCGACCACGGCAAGTCTACGTTGGCCGACAGGCTGCTGGAGGCTACCGGCTCAGTAGCGCATCGGGATATGCGTGAACAGTTTTTGGATAATATGGATCTGGAACGGGAGCGTGGCATCACGATCAAGCTTCAGGCGACCCGTCTGCTTTATCATGCCCGTGACGGTCATGAATATGTTTTTAACCTCATCGACACACCGGGGCATGTGGACTTCACCTACGAAGTGTCCAGAAGCCTGGCTGCCTGCGAGGGCGCCGTACTGATCGTGGACGCCACGCAAGGGGTGGAGGCGCAGACCCTGGCCAACGTCTATCTGGCTCTGGAGGAAAATCTGGAGATCGTTCCGGTCATCAATAAGATCGATCTGGCTTCCGCCAGACCGGAAGAGGTGATCCATGAGATCGAAGATGTCATCGGGATCCAGGCTGACCATGCACCGCTGATCTCAGCCAAGGAAGGTCTGAACATCGAAGCGGTGCTGGAAGAGATCGTTGCGAAAGTGCCGGCGCCCAAGGGGGATTCGAAGGGGAAGCTGAAAGCGCTCATATTTGATTCCTACTATGACAATTACAAAGGGGTCGTTATTTTTACCAGGATATTTGACGGCGCAGTGCGGGTCGGAGACATGATCCGAATGATGAATACAAAAAAAGTCTATGAAGTGACTGAGGTGGGTGTCAGTTCACCAGTCCAGACGCCTGTCCCGGTTCTGTCGGCCGGAGCGGTAGGCTATCTGTGCGCCAGTATCAAGCAGGTGTCGGACGCCAGAGTCGGAGATACGATCACGCTGGATAAAGATCCTGCTCCCCAGGCGCTGCATGGCTACAAGAAGGTCCAGCCCATGGTGTACTGCGGTGTGTATCCGGCGGAAGGAGAAAAGTACGAAAATGTAAAGGATTGCCTCGAAAAGCTTCAGGTGAACGATGCGGCACTTTTATTTGAGCCGGAATCTTCAACAGCTCTGGGGTTCGGTTTCCGCTGCGGATTCCTCGGATTGCTGCATATGGAGATCATCGTGGAACGCCTGGAACGGGAATTCGATCTGGAGATCATTACAACGTCTCCCAGCGTCATATATAAAGTAGTCATGAACGACGGTTCGGTCCAGATGATCCAGAACCCTTCCAATCTGCCGGGCCCGATGACGTACACCCACATCGAAGAACCTATGGTCAAGGCGACTATCATGCTCCCGAAGGATTACGTAGGAGCCATTATGGAGCTGTGTCAGGACCGAAGAGGCATCATGGAGCACATGGAGTACCTGACGGAGACCCGGGTGGCGCTCCACTATCAGATGCCGTTGAACGAAGTCATTTACGATTTCTTCGATGCGTTGAAATCTAAAACCAGAGGCTACGGATCCCTGGACTACGAATTTTCTCACTATCAGAAATCTCAACTGGTCAAAATGGATATCCTGCTGAACAGAGAGATCGTAGATGCTCTGTCCATGATCGTCCACGAATCCAAGGCGTACCAGCGGGGCCGCTTCGTCTGCGAAAAGTTGAAAGATGTGATCCCTATGCATCAGTTCGAGGTGCCCATCCAGGCTTCCATCGGACAGAAGGTGATCGCCCGGGAGACCGTCCGGGCTTACCGGAAGGATGTACTGGCCAAGTGCTACGGCGGCGATATTTCACGAAAGAGGAAGCTTTTGGAGAAACAGAAAGAGGGCAAGAAGCGCATGCGGCAGTTTGGCAGCGTGGAAGTGCCCCAGGAAGCCTTTACGGCTGTTCTGAAGTATGATGACTCAAAGTAAAGCAGAGCACATCGTTCCTTCCGCAGGTTTTCAGCGCAGGCCGCTTGGGCTTTATGTCCACATTCCTTTTTGCCGTCAAAAATGCCGGTATTGCGATTTTGTGTCCTTTCCGGCAGGACCGGAGGATCCGGAGCGTCATTCGTCTTACATTGCGGCGCTGAAACAAGAGCTGAAGATCCAGGCGGACCGGTACGGCGATCGATACCAGGTGGATTCGGTGTACATCGGCGGCGGCACGCCCACGATGCTGAATGTGGACCGGATCAACGAAGTAGTCGAGGAGATCTCTCGCCGCTTTTCCATCGTGGGCCGGGATCGGCTGGAACTGACCATCGAGGCCAATCCCGAAAGCATCGACGCGCTTCAGTGCCGCCGCATCCGCGACGGAGGCTTCAACCGGGTCAGTCTGGGCGTCCAGAGTCTCAGCGAGGAAATGCTGCAAAACCTGGGGCGCATTCATAACGCCAGTATGGCAGAAGAAAGCTTCAGCCGGATCCGGGAAATCGTCACAGACAATATCAATGTGGATCTGATGTTTGGCATCCCCGGGCAGACGCCGGCGATCTGGGAAGACACGCTGGAAAAGGCCATGATGTGGAAACCGGCGCATTTGTCTTTTTACAGCCTGCAGCTGGAAGAAGGGACACCTTTTTATCAGCATTATCGCTCCGGCAAGCTGGAGCTGCCTTCCTGGGAAAGCAACCGGGAAATGTATCATACGGCTGTCACAAGGCTCAAGGAAAGCGGGTATGAACACTATGAAGTATCCAGTACCGCGCTTCCGGGTCGCCGCTGTCTGCACAATCTGAAATATTGGAGTATGGCGGACTATCTGGGTCTTGGTCTGGCTGCCCATTCGTATCTGGACGGCATCCGGTATGAAAATACTTCGGATCTTGACCAGTACATTGCGGGAGACCACCTGAAGGAAATTTCACCCGGAAGCAGAAAAGAACAGATGGGGGATTATCTGTTTACTGCGCTTCGACAGATCCGCGGGTTTGAATTGGTCGACTTTTTCGATCGCTTCGGTGTGGATTTCCGCACTGAATACGGAGTGTCGGCAGAAGCGTTGATCCGGGAAGGTTTATTGATTTGCGACGACATATCCCTTCGCTTTTCGGCGCAGGGCCTGGACCGGACGAATCTCGTATTGAGCCGATTGTTGAACCACGAAGGAGGGCCCCATGGAGAATAAGAAGAAATACGTGATGGCCTTGGATCAGGGCACCACCAGCAGCCGCTGTATTCTGTTCGATCGGAGAGGGCAACAGATCTCCATGGCGCAAAAGGAGTTTGCGCAGTCCTATCCGAAGCCCGGCTGGGTGGAGCACGACGCCATGGAAATCTGGTCTTCTCAAATCGGCGTAGCGCAGGAGGCCATGCATAAAATAAAAGCGGGACCAGAAGACATTGCAGCGATCGGCATCACCAATCAACGAGAGACGACGGTGGTCTGGGATCGGAACACAGGGCTGCCGGTGTATCCGGCCATCGTATGGCAATGCCGGCGGACAGCGGGTTTTTGCGATGAATTGGCCGCCCGGGGTGCCTCTGATCTGGTCCGGGAGCGGACCGGTCTGCCGCTGGATGCCTATTTTTCGGCAACGAAGATCCGCTGGATCCTGGATCACATTCCCGGCGGACGGGAAAAAGCAGAAAAAGGGGAGTGGCTCTTCGGTACTGTGGATACGTGGCTTCTTTGGAATTTAACGGGCGGAAGCGTCCATGCGACGGACTATTCCAATGCGTCCCGCACGATGTTGTACAACATCCATACCCTGGAATGGGATCCGGAGCTTTTGGATCTGTTCGGGATCCCGCCGGCAATGCTGCCCGAAGTGCGACCCTCTTCCGGTTCTTTTGGACAAACGGAAACCGGCTTATTCGGCGGATCCATCCCCATCGGCGGGATCGCAGGAGACCAGCAGGCTGCATTGTTCGGACAGACATGCTTTGAAAAGGGCGAAGCAAAAAATACCTACGGAACCGGCTGTTTTCTGCTGATGAATACCGGTCATGCGCCTGTCGCATCCCACAACGGACTGCTGACCACGATCGCATGGGGATTGGACGATGCGGTGACCTATGCCCTGGAAGGGTCCATCTTTATCGGCGGTGCGGCGATCCAATGGCTTCGTGACGAGGTGGGACTACTCAGAAATGCGGCGGAATCGGAACGATACGCCCAGGAGGTGCCGGATACGAACGGAGTATATTTCGTGCCCGCATTTGTCGGGCTGGGTGCGCCCTACTGGGATCCTTACGCCAGAGGGACGATCGCAGGACTTACCCGGGGCGCCAACAGAAACCATTTGATTCGGGCTGCGCTGGAATCCATCGCCTATCAGACGTACGACGTACTGTCGGCGATGCAGGAAGATTCCGGTGTGCGGCTTCAGTCCCTTCGCGTCGATGGCGGTGCCAGCGCCAATGACTTTCTGATGCAGTTTCAATCCGATCTGATCCAGGCCGAAGTCCAGCGACCGGTCTGCATCGAGACCACAGCCTTGGGTGCTGCCTATCTGGCCGGATTGTCCCAGGGATTTTGGAAAGATATGGCAGACATTAAAAACAATTGGGAGATCTCGGGAATCTTTATACCGGCGGTTACCGATCAGAAGAGCTCTGAGCTTTTGGATGGATGGCATAAGGCAGTCCGCTGTGCTATGGGCTGGGGGAGGTTCTGATGGAGCAATATCTGGAACAGATCAAAGCGCATCCTGCATTTGAGGGAATCACACAAGACGAAGATATCCTTTGGCTCCGAAAGTGCATGGATGCTCAAGTGGAGAAATTTCAGCGCGGGGAAACAGTTTTCCGCGAGGGGGATGAACGGCTTTTTGCAAGCATTGTGCTGGAAGGGACCGCCCTAGCCGTTTCAGCCAACGGGAAACTGGAAAAAATCGAGCCGGGCGGAGTTCTTTTCGTCGGAATGCCATCCGGACAATCATTTTATGCACCGTTCACCATCCTTGCCGATACGGATCTGACCGTACTGTCCATGCGCGTTCTGCGGTTGGGGAAACTGTGCAGTTTTCGCTGTGTATTCCACGCCAGGCTGATCGATAATATCCATAAATATTTTGCATAAGACTATTGACAACCCCCCTGCAGGGGGGTATATTAATGTTAGTGTTAGCACTCACCCATAAAGAGTGCTAACAAAATATTCAGACACAGACCGAATCAGAAAAGGAGGTCTCCATGGAGCTCAGTGAACGAAAACTGCAAATCCTTCACGCGATCGTGGCCGACTTCATCTATTCGGCCGAACCGGTAGGCAGCCGGACACTTTCGCGAAAATACGACATGGGCATCAGTCCTGCCACGATCCGAAATGAAATGTCTGATTTGGAGGATATGGGCTTTCTAAGCCATCCCCACACCTCAGCGGGGCGTATTCCATCCGATAAAGCCTATCGTCTCTACGTAAACCAGATGATGAAGGACTACCAGATCCCCGAAGCAGAAAAGACGATCATCGCAGAGAAGCTCACGCAAAATGTACGGGAGCTGGAGCGGACGGTCCACTATGCGGCGACCCTGCTGTCGGAAATCACGAACCTGGCTTCTTTTGCCATTACGCCCAACAGAACAGAAAACACGCTGAAATATGTCAGTTTCCTTCCTGTGGACGAACGGACGGTCGTTCTGACGATCATCGGTGAGGATGGGAAGGTGAGCAGTGCCAACATTAGACTGGAGCACGACTACACCAACGAAAATCTGGAATTGCTGTCACGGGTCCTGACACACAACTTCAAAGGGAAGACCATCAATAATATACTGACGCTGGATATCGTGAAAGCTTTTGAGAACGACATGTTCGCCATCCACGACTTTGCACAGCGGATCGCTCCGGATTTTCTGGATACACTGGAACGTATGCTGTCAGTAGACTTATACATGGAAGGATTGACCAACATCTTTTCCATTCCCGAGTACAACGATATCGACAAAGCCCGATGTTTCATCGAAATGGTGCAGAAAAAGCAGCAGTTCACCGAAGTGCTGGTCAACCGGGAGAACGGATTGATCATCACCATCGGAAGCGAGAATGCGGAAGCCTACATGAAGGACTGCAGTCTGGTCACTGCCGACTATCGTATCGATGGCAGGCTGGTGGGAAAGATCGGCGTCATCGGTCCTACCCGGATGAAGTACGGAGAGATCACGTCAGTGCTAAAATATATGTCTGACAATATCAGCGAGACATTTCAGGTAAAGGGAGAAAAAAAAGATGAGTGAAGAAAAGCGAAAGAAGAGCAAGCACGGACCGGAGGCAGAGATGCCAGACCAGCCTCAGGCGGCACCCGAAGAGACCAATGAAGTGCCGGATCAGGAGGAAGAGGATCTTCAGACCCGGTATCTGAGACTGGCGGCTGATTTTCAAAACTTTAGACGCAGGTCCGAGAAAGAAAAGAACGACGTCTATGCATACGCCAATGAGAAAATCGTATTGGAGTTGCTTGATGTGATAGATAATTTTGAACGTGCCATGGACCACACCTGGGAGGCCGGAGAAGATCGGCTGATGGAAGGGATGACCATGATCCTGAAACAGCTGTACGGCGTACTGGAGAAGAACCACGTTGAAGTCATCGACGCTTTGGGGCAGAAATTCGACCCGACCCACCACGATGCAGTGATGGCCGAGCCGAGCGAGACTTACGAAAGCGGCATGGTCACAAGGGTCATGCAAAAGGGGTATATGCTCAATAAAAAGGTGATTCGTCCCGCAATGGTAGTTGTAGCGGCGGATCGAACAGTATAGTCAGTAAACGAAAGATAACGTCATTGGAGGTATAAAAATGGGTAAAGTAATAGGTATTGATTTAGGAACAACGAATTCATGTGTTGCAGTAATGGAAGGTGGAGAAGCTGTCGTTATACCAAATTCCGAGGGCAAGAGGACAACACCATCGATAGTCGCTTTTACAAAAGACGGCGAGAGACTAGTTGGAGAAACAGCAAAAAGACAAGCTATAACAAACCCTGACAACACTGTGTTATCAATCAAGAGACATATGGGAACCGATCACAAGGTCACAATCAACGGAAAAACCTATACACCTCAGGATATATCGGCTTTTATTCTGCAAAAACTAAAAACTGATGCTGAAAGCTATTTGGGAGAAAAGGTGACAGATGCTGTTATTACAGTACCTGCATATTTTACAGACAGTCAACGACAAGCGACAAAGGACGCTGGGAAAATAGCAGGTTTGAATGTTCTAAGAATAATCAACGAACCAACAGCAGCATCATTGGCTTATGGGATTGACAAAGAAGAAAATCTCCACACAATCATGGTATTTGACTTGGGTGGTGGTACATTTGATGTTTCCATACTTGAGATTGGCGAGGGTGTTTTTGAAGTTAAAGCAACAAATGGAAACAATCATTTGGGCGGCGAAGATTTCGATGAGGTTATTGTTAACTATCTTGCTGACCAGTTCAAAAAGGACAACGGAATAGACCTGAGAAAAGACAAGATGGCATTGCAGAGATTGAGAGAGGCTGCAGAGAATGCAAAAAAAGAACTTTCATCAACAATGTCAACCAGCATCAATTTGCCATTTATCACTGCCACTCAAGACCTTTGCCAACGGCTACTGGGGACATCCGGCAATGAAACTGCCACCAGAGGCCAATCTGATGGCAGTTGCCCATTACCTTGAGGCCCTTGATTATCAGCGTAAGGCAACCCA
>DPKU01000080.1 GCA_003542355.1 Clostridiales bacterium
GTCAGGCTGGGATCTCTGTTTTCCTTGCGGAAATAGTCCCGGCACATCCTCAGATCTTCCAGGTCCATGGCAAGTCCATACGCATGAAGAAATTGGGTCAGTCCATCCTCTTCCAGCATGCAAAATCCGTCCAGGATCGCCACAGGCACAGGCGCTTCGTAAACGCGCTCCAGCGTGTCGCAGAGATCCAGAGAAGCTTCCCGGGATTCCACCGGATTGATCACGTGATTCTTGATCCGCTGCAGATCCGCCGGTGCAAGGTCTCCGTAGAGCAACCAGACTCTGGCGTGGCGCACCGTCGGCCGATCTCCGCAGGACAGGATCTGAACGCACTGAGCCGCCGAATCCGCACGCTGATCAAACTGGCCCGGGAGGAATTCCACGGCAAAGACCCCATCGGCATCCTTCGGCAGATCATCGGTGACCGTATCCACAGGCGGCTCGGAAAAAACAGCGGTCTTGCAACGCTCCAACAGCGCTTCGTCGATGTGTTCCACGTCGTAGCGGTTCAACATTCGAACATCCCGAAGGCCTTTGATTCCCAGGAACTCCCGGATCTCGGAAAGAAGGCCGGCAGCTTCCAGTGCAAACGCCTTCTTTTTTTCCACATAAATACGATAGACCATTACTGCTCTCCTCCGGCCAGCGCCTTTTTTCCGATATCGGTCCGGTAATATGCGTTTTCAAATCGGATCTGTTCCACCGCTTCGTAGGCCCGGGAAACGGCTTGCGCAAGATCCTGGCCTACGGCCGTCACGCCCAGCACTCGTCCACCGGCCGTCAGCAACTTTCCGTTCTCTGTCCGGACGCCTGCGGCGTAGACCTGTGCCGGGAGCCCGGAGGGTATGTTGATCTCAAATCCGGTTTCGTGCTTGATGGGATATCCGGCAGAGGCCATGATCACGCAGCAGGAACTCCCTGCCGAAAACCGCACATCGGCCTGGGCCAGCGTCTCGCGGGATACGTGAACCAGAATGTCCAGGAGATCGCTTTCCAAAAGAGGCAGCACCACCTGGGTCTCCGGATCTCCGAAACGGCAGTTGTACTCGATCACTTTGGGTCCGTTGTCCGTGAGCATCAGTCCAAAGTAGAGGCACCCGCGAAATGGGCGGTCTTCGCTGTTCATGGCTTTCATCGTCGGAAGAAAGATCTCTTCCATGCATCGGTCGGCGATTTCCTGCGTGTAGAATGGATTGGGTGCGATGGCGCCCATCCCTCCGGTGTTGGGTCCCAGATCTCCGGTCTGGGCTCTTTTGTGATCCATGGAGGAAACCATGGGGATCATGGTTTCTCCATCGGTAAAGGCCAGCACCGATACTTCCGGGCCGGTCAGGCATTCCTCGACCACCACCCTGTTTCCGCTGTCCCCGAAGACTTTTTCCTCCATGATGGCCGCGATGGCCTCCATGGCGTCCTGCCGGCTTTCGGCGATAAAGACTCCCTTGCCCAGAGCCAGTCCGTCCGCCTTGATGACGATGGGATATTCCGATGTCCGCAGATACTCCCGGGCTTCTTTGGCATCGCTGAAGATCCGGCTGGATGCGGTGGGGATACCGTATTTTTCCATGAGCATTTTAGAGAATACCTTGCTGCCCTCGATCTCCGCCGCCCGGGCGGAAGGCCCGAAGCAGGGGATGCCCATGGCTTCCAGGGCATCCACGGCGCCCAGGACCAAGGGGTCGTCGGGCGCCACCACGGCGAAGTCCACGCCGTGGCTTCGGGCGAATGCCGTGATCGCCTCGATGTCTTTCGCGCCGATGGGCACGCATTCCGCATCTGCGGCGATCCCGCCGTTGCCCGGCAGGGCATATATTTTTTGAACGTCAGGATTTTCCTTGATTTTGCGGATCAGCGCGTGTTCCCGCCCGCCTCCGCCAATGACCATGATCTTCATTTCAATTCCTTTCGATTTTCGCTTAATGGTGGAATAGCCGCAGTCCCGTAAAGCACATGACCATGCCCCGGCCATTGCAGACGTCGATCACACTCTGATCCCGGATGGATCCGCCGGGTTGCGCGATATAAGCCACGCCGCTGGCAGCGGCACGACGAATGTTGTCTTCAAAGGGAAAGAAGGCGTCGCTGCCTAGCGACACGCCCCGGATCCCATCCAAATAGACTCTTTTTTCTTTTGGCGTCAACGGTTCGGGCCGGGTGGAAAATACGCTTTGCCAGGCGCCCTCGTTTAGGAGTTCATCACTGCTGTCCGACAGGTACACATCGATGGCATTGTCCCGTACCGGGCGGCCGATCCCGTCAAGAAACGGCAGCTCCAACACCTTGTCGTGCTGCCGCAGATGCCAGAGGTCCGCTTTGCTTCCCGCCAGCCGGGTGCAGTGGATCCGGGACTGCTGTCCCGCCCCTACTCCGATGGCCTGGCCGTCTTTGGCAAAGCAAACGGAGTTGGACTGGGTATACTTGAGCGTGATCAGAGCAACGACCAGATCCCGCTGGGCCTCCAGCGGCAGATGCTTGTTTTCCGTGACGACATTGCTCAGCATCTCTTTGCCGATCCGGCAATCGTTTCGCTGCTGACGGAACGTGACGCCGAAAACCTGCTTGCTCTCTTCCGGAACAGGCGCATAGGATGGGTCCATCTGTATGATCGTATAGTTCCCTTTCCTTTTTGTTTTTAACATTTCCAGCGCCTCCGGCGCATACCCGGGGGCGATGATGCCGTCGGACACCTCCGGCAGGATCAGTCGGGCTGTTGCGGCATCGCAAGGATGGCTCAGTGCGATAAAATCACCGAAAGAAGACATCCGGTCCGTGCCCCTTGCCCGGGCGTAGGCACAGGCCAACGGTGAGTCGTTCACCCCCGGGATACGATCGGCAAACACCGCCCGAAGCAGCCTGTTTGGCAGCGGAATGCCCACGGCGGCAGAGGTCGGGCTCACGTGTTTGAAAGAGGTGGCAGCAGGCAACTCCAACGCTTCGCTCAATTCCCGCACCAGCTGCCAGCTGTTCAGAGCATCCAGCAGATTGATGTATCCGGGTCTGCCCGACAGGATCTCAAAAGGAAGCGCTCCGTCCCCCTCCATGAACACGTGGGCGGGCTTCTGATTGGGATTGCAGCCGTACTTCAATTCCAGTTTTTTCATGCTTTCTCCTCTTAACGTCCGTGGCGATTGATCATCACGTTTTGGGTTTCTTTCGTCACAAAATCTACGCTGCGCAGATACAGGGAGATCTTGTTGTCCGGCTCCAGGTTGTCCCATAAGACTTGGGCGAAGCCTTTCACATCCTTCGGGATTTCGATGCGCACCGGCTCGCCTTCGAAGGAGGGAAGCGGCGAACCATCCGTCACATATGTAGAAATGAAATGTCCGGTCCCCGCCAGCATCGGATAGCGGAACGTCTGGCGCAGACAGCCCGTTCCTTTCGGATCCGCACTCTTCAGAATGCTCAGGCGATAGCTTTTTTCGCCTCGTGGCGTCCACTCGGCAAGTCCGCTGATCCGGGGCGTAAAATTGGGCGCATCGGGCTCAAAGCACCGTGTTTCCAAAGCTTGTTCGAAAGACGCTCCTCGCTTCAGGGCATCAAAGATCGTATCGGTCTGATCTCCGTTGGTCAGGATGAGACTGTAGCGATCCTCCCGGGACAGGACCCGAAGCGGCGCATAAATGATCAGAGAAGGATCTTCCACCTTCGATTCGTCGAAAGGCCGGGTAAACAGCGCTTCTCCCCTTTGTTCAAAAACACGGTTCCGGCTGTTGGCGCTGCGGCCCATGATGAAATAGATGAGAACCGCTTTTTGCCCATCTGGCGTGCAGCCTATGGCGATGCCTCTCCCCGGATAGGGATTGCCCGCCAGCAAAGCGATCAAAGAACGTTTTTCAAAGGGTTTCGTCATAGGATGTACTCCGTTTCTGTTCCAGCAGCCGTGCTGCCATCATCTCTGCCGCCTGGGGCAGCAGGATCCATTCCGCTTCTTCCATGACCCGCCGCTGCAGCGTTTGGGGCGTATCATCCGCTCGAACCTCCACTGCCTTCTGCAGCAGGATCTTTCCGCCGTCAGGGATCTCGTTCACCAGATGTACCGTAGCCCCGGTCACCTTGACGCCATAGGCCAGCACAGCCTCATGGACCCGCAGCCCGTAATATCCTTCTCCGCAGAAAGAAGGGATCAACGCAGGGTGCACGTTGAGGATCCTGTCCGGATATTGTTTGACAAAATCTGCGCTCAGGATGCACAGAAATCCTGCCAAAATCACCAGCTCGATCTGTGCCCGGTCCAGGACACTGAGGAGTTCATCCTCAAAAACGGCTTGCTCCACCCCTTTGCGCCTCACGACCACAGCTTTGCAGCCGTTCTTTCTGGCGCGCTCCAACCCGTAGGCATCATCTCTGTCCGATATCACCAGTTTGATGCGTCCGCTAAACAGCGCACCGGCAGACTGGGCATCCAGCAAAGCCTGAAGGTTCGTTCCGCCGCCGGAGATCAGAACTGCGATGCGTATGGGCTCCTGTGCATTCAGCAAAAGATCACTTCCTTCTCTCCGGAGATCACTTCCCCGATCACCCGGGCTGTCAATCCTTCCTTTGCCAAAGCGCGCAGAGCTTCTTGCACATCTCCCGCAGCCACGATGGCTGTCATGCCCACCCCCATGTTGAAGGTGTTGAACATATCCCGTTCCGGGATATCTCCGGTTCGGCGGATCAGCTCAAATATCGGAGGGATATCCAGAGAGGATCGTTGGATCCTGGCCGCTGTGCCCGCCGGAAGATTCCGGGGAATGTTCTCATAAAAGCCGCCGCCGGTGATGTGGGCCAGGGACCGTACGCTGACACGGGAGAGCAGTTCCAGAACCGGGCGCACATAAATGCGCGTGGGTTCCAGCAGCGCGTCACCCAAAGAACGGCCCTCCAGGGCTTCCAGCGGAGCGTTCAGGTTGGCGTGCTCCACGTCCAGGACCTTGCGCACGAGGGAGTAGCCGTTGGAGTGGATCCCAGAAGAAGGAAGTCCCAGGATCACATCGCCGGGCCGGACACGCTCCTTGTTCAGGATGCGGCTCCGATCCACCAATCCGACAGAAAATCCTGCCAGATCGTACTCCCCTTCTTGATAAAAGCCAGGCATTTCCGCCGTCTCGCCGCCGATCAGGGCACAGCCGGCCTGCACGCAGCCTTCGGCGATGCCGCCAACGATATCCGCGACTTTTTCTGCCACGTTCCGCCCCAGGGCGATATAATCCAGAAAGAACAGTGGCCTGGCGCCGCAGCAGATGATGTCGTTGACACACATGGCCACGCAGTCGATGCCCACGGTGTCGTGACGGTCCAGCAGGAACGCAAGCTTCAGCTTCGTTCCCACGCCGTCGGTGCCGCTGACCAGAATCGGTGCTGAAATGTCCTTCAGATCCGGCGCAAACAGACCGCCGAAGCCGCCCAGCCCTTCCTCGGCGCCGGGGATCATCGTCCGTGCCACGTGCTTCTTCATCAGCTCCACAGCCCGGTATCCTTCCGTGATATCCACGCCGGCCTGTTTATAGCTGTCACTTTGACTTTTGTTCATCGGATGCTCCGTCCTTTTCTTCCTTTTCTTTTTCGGAGATTTTTCCTTCGAAGCGCATTTTGCTGTGGTGTGTGGGGATCTCCGTAGGATACTCTCCATTGAAGCAAGCGGAACAGCAACCGCCCACGGCGCTGTCTCCCGACAGCTTGGGCAGATCCGCCGGATCCAGGTAGCCCAGCGAATCGGCGCCGATCATGGCACGGATCTCCTCCACGCTGTGATTGCAGGCGATCAAGTGCTCCCGGGAATCGATGTCGGTGCCGTAATAGCAGGGGTTGAGAAACGGCGGGGCAGACGAACGGAAATGGATTTCCGTGGCGCCCGCATCCCGGAGCAGCCCCACGATGCGGGCACTGGTGGTGCCACGCACGATGGAGTCGTCGA
>DPKU01000096.1 GCA_003542355.1 Clostridiales bacterium
CCCAAGACAGGGCTGGCAGTTGGCACTCATAATGAGACCATCAGTGTTACAGGCACAGGCAGTGCTGCGGCTAGCGTATCGGCACAGTTTGCCGTTACTGTTGTACCTACTAGCAGTAGCTCTGGTGGCAGCAGCACCCCGGCAACAACTGTCATCAACACGAACACGGGCAGCGTAACAGGAACCCAGCTGAATAATGCGGCGAAAGCGGCCAAGGACGGAGAGACCGTTACGATCCAGTCCGGCAAAACAAACGAGGTAACCATTCCAACGTCCGGTTTCGACGCACTTACGGGCAACAACAATAGCCTGACTGTCGTAACAGACAAGGGTACCCTGACCTTTGACAGCAAAGCAGTGACAGCGATGGGCGCACAGGCAACCGCTGCGGATATCATTGTACTCGTGGAGGATGTAGAGAAGAATACATTAACAGAAGAAGAGCAAACAAAGGTGGGAGATAAGACGGTCTATGACCTGAGTGTGATGTCCGGCGGGAAGCTTATTTCAAGCTTTAACGGCGGCACGGTAACAGTGAGCATTCCATACGAGCTTAAGACCGGAGAAAAGACTGAAAACCTGGCTGTCTGGTACTTGGCGGACGATGGAACTCTGACAGAAATCAGCTGCGCATACGATGAAAAAGCGAAGGCCGTCACTTTTGTCGTCAACCATTTTTCCAAATATGTGGTAGGCTACGACAGTCTGGCAGACTGGATCAATCCGTTTGCGGATATAATGAGCAGCGATTGGTTCTACGACGCTGTAGGATATGTGAATCTCAATGGATTGATGAATGGACAGACGGGTATGGAATTTGGACCGGAAGCGGCAATGACCCGAGGGATGTTCGTGACCATTTTAGGCAGAATGGAAAATATCGACACTGCAATATATGCAAATCAAACGACGTTTTCCGATGTAAAAAACAATCAGTATTACGCACCGTATACTGCATGGGCCAGCGACAAGGGGATTGTAACTGGTGTGGGAAGCGAAAAGTTCGCACCCGATGCAGCGATCACCCGGGAGCAGATGGCCGTTATGCTGACCAACTATATGAAATTGAAAGACCAGGGACCGGTGGGTGCATGGGCAATCCAGCTTACCTACAGCGATTTGGATCAGATTTCTTCATGGGCCGGAGAGGGCGTCATGTTCACAACGATGAAAGAGCTGATGAAGGGGACGGGCAATGACGCAAACGGAGCGCCTCTGTTTTCTCCGCTCTCCACATCGACTCGAGCGCAAACAGCCCAGGTTATGATGAATCTTGAGGAAGTTTTGAAATAAAAGCAGCTCGGGCAAAAAAGATACGAATGATAGGGTTCCCCAGCATCGGACTTTCCGCAGAGAACTGCGCGTGGAGGTATGAATGCTGGGGAACCCTTGTTTTTAGGACGTTGTCGATGAGCCAGCCCTGATGATACAGGTTTCGGATTGCGACTTTTACATTAAGCAGGGTTCATGATATGATTATTCGAAGTCTAAATGTATCGGCTTTATCCTATTTTTCGTAATAAGCAAGGCGGGGAGCGAAAATGATAAAAAAAATATCGATCGCAACGATCATTTTAGTTTTAGTGGTGATTACGATGACAGGATGCATTCCTGGAGACGGAACCGCTACAGCAGCGCATAAGGCAGGCTTTTTTTGGGGAATCTGGCATGGATGGATCGCACCGATCTCCTTGATTGTCGGGTTGTTTGATCATAACATAAGCATTTACGAAACATATAATACCGGTTGGTTATATGATTTGGGCTTCTATGCGGCGATTATCAGCGGATTCGGTGGATTTTCATTTTCCCGAAGAAAAAGGAAAAATGATCATTGATCTGATTTTCAAAAATACAACTAAGTGCAGTCTGCAGAAATAACAGGTTGATAGGAGGGCCGTTGTGAAAATAAGAAAAGTAACGGAAAACAAAAAGCGATATATGGACTTGCTATTGCTGGCAGACGAGCAAGAAGATATGATAGATCAATATCTCGACCGCGGTGAAATGTTTGTTTTAGATGACGGAGGCATAAAAGCGGAGTGCGTGATCACGAACGAATCGGATGGTATTTATGAACTCAAAAACATTGCGGTCATGACTGACTGTCAGCGCAACGGGTACGGCAAGAGGCTGATATCGTTTATATTTGCACATTATCCTGACTGCAAAACTATGCTGGTCGGTACCGGAGACACTCCTGATATCCTTCATTTTTATCACGATTGCGGCTTTACGGAGTCACATCGCATTAAAAACTTTTTCACAGACAACTATGACCACCCGATGTTTGAAAACGGGAAGCAGCTCATTGATATGATATATCTGAAGTGGGAACGATTATTCGAAAAAGTATGAAAGAGGACGCTATGGCAACACCCAGAATTCAAAGAATGAGAGAAAAGCTTTTCAATACGATCCCGACCATCACCGCAGAACGGCTGGTTCTGGCAACAGAAGCCTATCAGAAATTTGCAGGGGAGTCGGTTCCTGTATTCAGGGCCAAAGTCGTGAATTACATCATGGAGAACATGACAACACTCATCCTGGAGGATGAGCTGATTGTGGGAACGGCGACCAACGCGTACAGAGGCGCTAATTTACATCCGGAATTCCAGTCAAGCTCCTGGTATATCCGCGATATTGACGAATTTTCTACGAGAAGCAAGGACCCGTATTATATTTCCCCGGAAGACAAGAAAACGATTCTCAAAACCCTTCCGTATTGGGAAGGAAAGTCCATGGAAGACCTGGCTCAGACGGCGCTTCCGGGATACATCCGCGAACTGGAAGAAGATGACGTTCTTTGCATCGGTCTTGAAAACGGCGTTTCCGGCGAAACGGTATGCGATCACGAAAAGATCCTGACGGTGGGGATCAACGGCTACATGGATGAATGCCGGGAAAACATCGAAAGCACGGTTCCCCAGAACATGGAGGAACAAGCGAGGGTGGAATTCTGGAAGGCCTGCATCATTCAGGGTGAAGGATTGATCACCTATGCGCACAGGATGGCGGAGGAGGCCGAAAGAATGGCTTCCGAATGTACTGATGAAAAGAGGAGGCAGGAGCTCCTTGGGATTGCGGAAAACTGCAGGATCGTCCCGGAGCATCCGCCCCGGAGTTTCCAACAGGCACTTCAGGCCATTTGGCTCGTCCACGTTTATTTCCACATCGAAGTCTGTACGACCGCATGCGGTTTCGGCAGATTTGACCAGTACATGTGGCCGTTCTATAAGAAGGACGTGATCGATGAGAAGAACATGACGAGAGAAGAAGCTCTGGAGATGCTGGAGTGCTTCTATCTCAAGGCATGCGAAGTATACGAAGTGCGAGACAGCTGGTATGCGACAGCCTTTGCGGGCTATCCGATGTGGCAGATCCTTGTGGTGGGCGGACAGACGTCGGAGGGGAAAGACGCTTCCAACGATTTATCTTTCCTTTGTTTGGAAGCCGCCGACGACCTGAAGACAACGCAGCCCGTTATGGCGTTGCGGGTCTTTGAAGAAACGCCTGAAGAACTGATTCGGCTGGGATGCCGGATGGTACAGGAAGGGCAGGCAAATCCGGGATTCTTTAGTGACAACGCAGGAATCAAGATTTCTCTCGCCAAGGGATGCACCATGGAAGAAGCCAGAGACTGGACCATTGTCGGCTGCATCCAGCCAGGCCCCGGCGGCGGCGGAACCGATGGTTCACCGGATGTAGGTTATGTAAACATGGGCAAGATGCTCGAATTCGTTCTGCACAACGGTGTGGATCCGGCCACCGGCAAGCAAATGGGACCGGAAACCGGCGATCCCAGAGCGTTCAAGAATATTGAAGAGTTCAAAGAAGCTCTTAAACAACAGATCCTTCACCATTACGACATCGTTCGGACAGGTTACAATTTGATGCAGAGCATCCACATGAACCGATATCCTGTCATTTTTGCGTCCATGGTGACCCGGGGCTGTGTTGAAAGCGGCAAATCCGTACAGCACGGCGGTGCGAAATATTCGACAGCTGGTGTGTACGTTACCGGGCCGGCAAACCTGGCAGACTCCATTGCGGCGGTGGAAAAGTGCGTATTCGAAGATCAGGATTTGACTATGGATGAATTGATCCGGGCCTGTGACACCAATTTTGAAGGCCAAGAAAGGATCCGTCAGCTTCTGCTGAACAAACCGGAGAAATACGGAAACAACCTGACATATGTGGACAGTATTTACCGGGAAATGATTCAGGACATTGCCAGCGTCGTACAGGGTTGGAGCGATGCCCGGGGCGGACATTACAGCTTCGGCATCGACTCCCAGACGATGAACATTCCCCACGGGTCTGTTACAGGGGCGCTTCCGGACGGAAGGCTTGCCGGAGAACCGCTTTGTGACGCCGCTTCTCCCATGATGGGTCGGGATATACAAGGGCCTACAGCCACCGTAAAATCCGTTGCCTCTGTAGAACCGGAACGATTGGAGGAAGGCGCACTGTTCAACCTTCGCTTTGATCCCAGGGGGGTTCAAGGCGAAATCGGCCTGAACATTATCGAAGGTGTGATCAAGACCTTCTTCGAAAGTGGCGGCCAGCACATCCAGATCAACGTCGTGGACACGGAAACCCTTCTGGATGCGCAGGAGAACCCTGAAAATTACAGAGGGCTCATGGTTCGCGTGGCCGGCTACATGGCATACTTTACAGACCTTGACCGAAGCGCCCAGAACGTCATCATCGGCAGGACTGCACACTTATCATAACAGTAGGATTGTTTTGTAACATAAAGTTTGTAGAAAGATCTGAATGTCAAATACGGAGGTATGTATGAAAGTTTTTATCAGTGCGGATATCGAAGGAATCACAACAACGACCTTCTGGCCGGAAACAGAGCCGGAAAATCCCGAATACAAGGCGCACGCCGATCAGATGACAAAGGAAGTCCAAGCCGCCTGCCAGGGCGCTCTTGAAGCAGGAGCAACGGAAATCGTCGTCCGGGACGCCCACGGCTATGCGAACAATATCGACATCCATGCGTTGCCCAAAGAGGCCAAGCTTATCAGAGGATGGTCCGGACATCCGTACATGATGGTATTCGGCATCGATCATACATTCGACGCAGCCGTCTTTATCGGATATCATTCCGCTGCGTCCAAAAGAGGAAACCCCATGTCTCATACGGAAAGTCTGCGTCCTCTCTATGTAAAAATCAACGGGCGGCTCGCCAGCGAATTTATGCTGTTCAGCTATGCAGCGGCTTTGGAAAAAGTGCCGACCGTATTTTTATCAGGCGACAAACAGCTTTGTGAAGATTCAAAAGATTTGCATCCCGGGCTGATCACTTGTCCTGTAAAAGAAGGTTTCGGAGAGGCAATCGTCCATGAAAACCCTGTCAACACATTGAAAAGTATCAAAAGCGGCGTTTGTCAGGCTCTGGATCAGAATCAGGAGCATGGACTGCCGGTGCTTCCTGATCGTTATGAGATGGAGATTTGCT
Organism: Clostridiales bacterium; assembly: GCA_003542355.1. Taxonomy (GTDB): domain Bacteria; phylum Bacillota; class Clostridia; order Peptostreptococcales; family Anaerovoracaceae; genus UBA10908. The sequence goes on from DPKU01000096.1 coordinate 5,471, forward strand.
ACAAAGATCACGTGAAAGCGGAGAAGTTTTCTTACTTTCCGGGCGTTGAAAGGGTAAGCGACAATACGATCCGATTTATAACAGACGACTATTTTGAGCTGTTGCGTGTCTTCAGCTTTGTCAATTGAACGGAGATCTGATTGTTGGACCGGAAAGGTGATCCTATGAGCGATATTAAAGAGATTGTTCGAAAACAAAGAGAATACTACCGTACCGGTGCAACGCATGATCTGAGCTTTCGCCTGCGTCAGCTTGGAATCTTGAGGAAGGCCATTCTGGACTACGAGCAAGAGATCACGGATGCACTTCAAAAGGATCTCAACAGGGATCCTTTTGACACCTATGCGGCGGAGATCGGTATCGTGCTAGAAGAACTCGATCACTTGATCCGACATCTGCCGAAGTGGGGTGCAAGAAAGAGGGTCAGGACTTCTCTGGCAAACTTCCTCGCGTCCAGCTACATCTATCCGGAGCCCTATGGGATCGCACTGATCCTGTCGCCCTGGAATTATCCTTTTCAGCTGGCGATGTCTCCTTTGGCCGGAGCGATCGCAGCCGGAAACTGCGCCGTTGTAAAGCCTTCTGCGTATTCCTCCCACACCTCTGAGGTCATCGAGAAGGTGATCAAAGCTTGTTTTGACGAGGAATACATCGCTGTGGTGCGGGGTGGGCGGGAAGCGAATCAAAGCCTGCTGGAAGAGAAGTTCGATTATATTTTCTTCACGGGCAGCGTTGCCGTGGGGAAAACCGTCATGGAAGCAGCCTCCAGACACCTGACACCTGTCACCCTGGAACTGGGCGGCAAGAGTCCGTGCATCGTGGACGAGACAGCGAACCTCAAACTGGCAGCCAGGCGCATCGTCTGGGGCAAATTCCTCAATG
>DPKU01000159.1 GCA_003542355.1 Clostridiales bacterium
TTGAAGCACGCTACGAAAGAGCAGGTGGCGTACGAGCATATCACCTACGCACAGTTTGGTCAGGATATCATTGCGCTGGGATCCGCTTTGATCAAGAGGGGATACGGCGGGAAGCGACTGGCGATCATCGGAAAGAACAGCTATCCGTGGATCACCGGCTATTTCGCAGGCCTCACCGGCGGACTGATCGTCGTACCGCTGGATAAGGGACTAACCTTGGAAGAAATCGAATCCTGCCTGATTCGAAGCCGGGCGGATGTGCTCATGTTCGACCCGGAGCATCTGGAATATGTAAAAGCGCTCGAAGCGAAGAAGACGACCAGCGTATCCCTGATGGTTTCCATGGAATCCTGCGAAGACTATCTTACATTTGAGCAATTGAAGCAAGAAGGAATCGCGTTCTTGGCGCAAGGCGACCGGTCTTACGAGGAGACAGTGCTCCTCCCCGATGAGATGAGCCTGATCCTTTTTACCTCAGGAACGACCTCTGCATCCAAAGCTGTGATGCTGTCTCATCGGAATCTGGCGTCCAACATTTATGCTTTGAACTGCTGCGAGGAAATATTTCCCACAGATGTCAACATCGCATTTCTCCCGCTGCATCACACCTTCAGTTCCACAGGGATCACTTTTATTCTGAGCAAAGGCGCCACAAACGTATTCTGTGACGGACTCAAATATATCGCGCAAAATCTAAAGGAATACCAGGTATCGGTCTTTATCTGCGTTCCGCTGATCATTGAAGCGATCTACAAAAAAATATTTCAGCAGGCGAAGAAGCAAGGAAAAGATGTTTTACTGCGACGCATGCTGAAGCTGTCGAATTTTCTGATGAAATTGGGGATCGATGTGCGACGCAAGCTGTTTCGTTCCGTTCTGGAGCAGCTGGGCGGCAAGATCCGTTTTGTCATCAGTGGTGCTGCTGCCATTTCGCCGGAGGTGGCCAAAGGGTTCAACGAGTTGGGCATACTCACAGTTCAGGGCTACGGACTGACGGAGACTGCGCCGGTATTGACGGCAGAAAACGCCAAGAATATCCGCACTGGTTCTGTAGGCGTTCCCATGTGCAATGTGCGCCTGGACATCGATGAACCGGATGAGAATGGTATCGGTGAAGTGATCGCGCAGGGGCCGAACGTGATGCTGGGCTACTACGAAAATCCGGAAGAAAGCGCGAAGGTCCTGAAGGATGGCTGGTTCTATACCGGAGATCTGGGCTATATCGACGAAGATGGATTCCTGTTCCTGTGCGGACGCAAAAAGAATGTGATCGTTCTGAAGAACGGAAAAAACATTTATCCTGAAGAGTTGGAGATTTTGTTGAACAAGTTGCCATATCTAGAAGAGACAATGGTCTTCGGCTGGGAAAAAGGCAACGATTATGTGATCAGCGCAAAACTCGTGTACAAAGAAGATACGATCCTGGAACTATACCCGGAATTCAAAGGAGAACAGGGACTGGATAAAGAACACTTCCAGGAGATGGTGCAAAAGGATATCGACGAGATCAATGCAATGATACCGGTATATAAACACATCAAACGACTGATACTGAACGACGAGCCTACCGTAAAAACCACGACCGCTAAGGTCAAGCGATTTGAAGAAATCAAGAAACTGGAAGATCAGATGCAGCAGCAATAAAAAAATGGACGGCCTCGGCCGTCCATTTTTTTTAGGCTATACTGCGCGGGTGATTTTTCCCGAACGGATACATCTCGTGCATACATTCTTTCTGGTTACTGTACCGTTTTCGTTGACTTTAACCGTCTGAATATTTGCATTCCATTTTCTTCTCGTATGTCTGTTGGAATGGGAGACATTATTTCCTGAAACCTGGCCTTTGCCGCAAATTTCACATTTTCTGGACATATTCTGCACCTCCTTTTGCACCCACTGGGGGTTGGTATATTTCACAAAAGAGGCGCGTTGCCTCCTCTTGATTTCAAACAAACGTTATTATAGCACATGAATTTCGATATGTGCAACTTTTTTTATGCAATATTTTTGATATGTGTTAAAATATCAATCAAACAGCACAAAGGACAGGAACCGCAGATGTTATACAGAGAAGTCAATCACATAGGAGCTATCAGCATCAATCATTCCGTGGTGGATGAAATGATCGCTGACGCCTTTCTTCCCTGCGAAGACAAGGCCTGGCTGGCCAATTACAAAGGTGCAGTATCCGATGTGACGATCCGGTTGCGCAATTTTGACGCACTGGCAGAAAAAGTGGTCAAAATGACGGACAAAGGAGTATTTGTACGTTTGTACGTGATGCTCCGGTTTGGCTCCAGCATCGGAGAAGTGACAGCCGGCATTATGGATCGTCTCGCTTTCTCGATGATGGAATATCTGGAGCTTCCCATCGACAATATTGAAGTGATCGTAACGGGGATGCTTTCGAAAAACGTGGCCAAGCGGAATATACGAGTGGATTATCGTACGTTGCTGAACAACAGGGCAGGGAAGATATGAATCAGAAAATCGATCGTTGCGGCAGCATGGAAGGTCTGCCCGGGATCGGCCCCAAAAAAGCGGAAGCTTTCGGCAGACTGCAGATCTTTTCCCCCTGGGATCTGCTGTTTCACTTCCCCAGAGAGTATCAGGATCTGCGGAAGCGCGCCGATATAAATACCCTAGAGGACGGATCAAGAGCGCTGGTCTGCGCAAAGGTCTTGATGATCATAAAAGGGAAAGGATTTGGCCGAAAGCGAACCTTGAGATTGCTGGTCGAAGATGGGACAGGGCGGATGGAAGTCCTGTTTTTTATGAGCGGTTACATGGACCAGGCCTTTCGGCAGGGTCTCCCATACTTTTTTTATGGAAAGGTTCGGGTGGAAAACGGAAGAGTGCGCATGCTCCACCCGGATTTTATGTCTTACGATGGAGAGACGTCCGGGCAGATCCAGCCGGTCTATCCTCTTACAAAAGGATTGACGCAGAAGGAACTCCGCAAGCATATCAGCGCGATCCTTTCAGACGGTGAGGATGTCCCGGAGACGCTGCCGCTTTCGATCCTCCGAAAGAAAAAGCTGTGCAGCTTGTCTTATGCGCTGAAAAACATCCATTTCCCCAAAGATGAACAAAAATACAAAGAAGCGCGATATCGGCTGGTCTATGAGGAATTGTTTTTTCTGCAGGTTGCGCTGCAGCTTTCCCGGGAGCGCTTCGGCAAAGGCCGGTGCGGAATCTCGTTTTCCGCAGAAGCGCGGATGGATACGTTTGTAACGGGGCTGCCGTACGCGCCGACACAGGCGCAGCGGCGCGTACTGGCCGATGTGGAGAAGGATATGGAATCGGCCGGGGCGATGAACCGCCTCATTCAGGGCGACGTGGGATCCGGGAAAACGCTCATCGCCCAGGCAGCCCTGTACAAGGCCTCAAAATCCCGATATCAGGGCGCTTTTATGGCGCCGACGGAATTGCTTGCGCGCCAGCACTTCGAGACGCTGCAGGCTGATTTGGGCTCTCTGGGTATCCGCATTGCCTTCCTGTCGGGATCTCTTGCCGCTAAGCAGAAAAATCAAACGCTGAAAGAGCTGAAAGAAGGACGGATCGACATCGTTGTCGGGACTCACGCCATCGTCTCCGAAGGCGTTCAGTTCGATAACCTCGGATTGGTCATTACCGACGAGCAGCATCGCTTCGGCGTCAATCAACGGCTGCTTCTCTCAAAGAAAAGCGAAAACCCGGACGTGATGGTGATGACTGCCACACCGATCCCCCGTACCCTTGCAGTCGTTATGTACGGAGATCTGGACATCTCTGTCATCGACGAAATGCCGCCGGGAAGGATCCCGATCCATACAGCGCAATTCACAGAAGAAACGAGGGATCAAGCCTATCTGCGACTGGAAAAGGAAGTAAAAAAAGGACATCAGGCGTATGTTGTGGCGCCGCTGATAGAGGATTCCGAAACGCTGGAAAGCCGATCGGTAGAATCCTTGATCCTCGAGATGCAAAATCGATTTCCCGATGACTCCTGCGCGCTGCTTCACGGGAACCTTCCGCAACTGGAAAAAGACCGGATCATGGAGCGATTTTATAAAGGAGATATCAATATTCTTGTCTCCACCGTCGTGATCGAAGTAGGGATCGATGTACCCAATGCCACAGTGATGATCATCGAAAACGCCGAGCGATTCGGCCTGGCGCAGCTGCATCAATTGCG
>DPKU01000128.1 GCA_003542355.1 Clostridiales bacterium
CATCGCTTATACGCACGGCCAGATCGAAGCGTTTCAAACGCTGATCGGAGCGTTGAAAGAGATGGGCATTCAAGTGCCAAGGACCCACATGCAAAACACCTACGGTCTTCTGAATTACCCCGATGTGCTATGCGACAGCGTTCGTGTAGGTGCCATTCTCTACGGCATGGGCTGCAAAGAACCTCATAAATCGAATGTCGTCATCGATTTGCGGCCCGTCCTGTCCCTCCGGGCAAGGATCGCCACGATCAGAACCCTCGCAAAAGGAGAATGCTTTGGATATGGAATGATGTTTCAGGCTGAAAAAGAAAGCCGCATCGCCATCCTTCCACTTGGGTATGTGGAAGGCCTTCCCCGAAAGCTTGCCTGCGGAAAAGGCACTGCCATCGTAAACGGCAGGCGCGTGCCCATCGCAGGATTGGTATGCATGGATCAGTTGGCTTTGGATGTGACGGACGTGCCGGATGCAAAGCCGGGAGACGTGGCCACCTTTATCGGCCGGGACGAAAAGGAAGAGCTCGGGATCGTCGAAGTGGCGACAGCAGCAGAAACGCTTCATGTGGAAATATATTGCCGGCTCGGTCAAAGAGTCGCCACCGTCATAATCGATGAATAAAAGCCTGGAACAGAAGCACGATATGTATACGCTGAGCCAACTTGAAATGATCTGTAATGAATGTGACAGATGTCCTTTGGCTGTAACGCGGACGCATGCCGTATTCGGAGAAGGAAACGAGCACAGTAAAATCATGTTTGTCGGGGAAGGCCCGGGACTCCACGAAGACCGAACCGGCAGGCCCTTTGTGGGTCGTGCGGGAGAATTGTTTGATAAGATGCTCTGCGCCATCGGGCTCACAAGACAAGCGATCTATATCACAAACATCGTAAAGTGCAGGCCACCAAACAACCGAAATCCGCTGGAAGGTGAATGCAAAACTTGCCTCGAGTACCTGCGATGGCAAGTCAAAATCATTGATCCGGACATCATCGTCTGCTTGGGTGCCATTGCGGCAAAAAACATCATCGACAAGGACTTCAAGATCACACACAGCAGAGGGATCTGGTACCATAAGGGGAAATTTGAAATCCTTGCAACCTATCACCCTGCTGCGCTTCTTCGGGATCCTGCTAAAAAACAAGATGCCTGGAAAGATCTGAGGCTGATAAGGGAAAAATATCAGCATGTTATTGACATATGCCAATAACTGCAGTATCCTATGGATGTGCAAACAATTGATTGCGCTTGTTGCCGGTTGAATCAGACCGGTCATTCATAGGATATAAAGGAGGTTCATTATGCCACAAAGAGATGGAACAGGACCCGACGGAAGCGGACCAAGAACGACCGGGATCGGAAGAAGAGGCCGGCAAGGCGGTGTAGCAGCAGGCCCTGAAGGCTATTGCGTATGCCCGAATTGCGGTGCACGCATTCGGCACACGACCGGCGTGCCGTGCACAGAGGTTTCGTGTCCGAAGTGCAATGCAAAAATGCTTCGGGAAGTATAGCGATACAACAAACAAACGGCGGCCGAAAGGTCGCCGTTTGTTTGTTGTATCTTACTGTTTTTATCAATTCGCTATATTTCTGTAAGTCTTGAAAACCTGTGCACAGTCGGATACAATAGTCATGATATGCCAGAGTCCATCCTATGATCGGCTCGTATGCTCGCACAAAATAATTCCGCAACCGCTTTACATTACAACATTAATAGAGGAGACGCATTCATGGGTCAGCAAACGGAAGATCGCGGTCACTCCTGCCGTAATATAGCAAAACCTGCAAGAAAAATGCTGCGAAAGAAGAAAGTGAGGCACGATGACGCATTGTTTCGTGCCGCGTTCCAACAAGCACCCGTTGGCATTGCACTGGCCGAAGGCTTTCATTTCTTGGAAGTCAACGAAGAATTTGCCAGGATCCTGGGCCGCACAAAAGACTCTCTCAAGGGATCGTCCTGGGTGGACATCACACACCCGGATGATCTGGAGCAGGATCTGGATCTCTTCGAATCCTTCCTCAGGAAAGAAACTTCAGAATACACGTTCGAGAAGCGATTTCTTAAGCCGGATGGCAGCTTTGCATCAGCAATGATGCGCATCACAGACATCGATACCGAGAACGCCAAGAGAGGATGCCGCCGACATCTCTGCACACTCCGGGACATACGGGAGCAAAAGGAAGCCGAAAAACAGCTCCGGGAAAGCGAGCGAAGCAAGCGCGTGCTGCTTTCCAACCTGCCGGGTATGGCGTATCGCTGTGATTTCGACAGGCTTTGGACCATGCGCTATCTTTCGGAAGGCTGCATGGAATTGACAGGATACGAGCCGGAAGATCTGCTCAACAACCACACCATAGCCTACCGCGACGTGATCCTGCCTGAGAGCCGGGATACCGTTTGGGAAGAATTCAAACACACCGTGGAAAGGAAAGTCCCCTTTCGTTTTGAGTACGAGATCCTCACTGCCCAGAAAACCCGAAAATGGGTTATGGAGATCGGACGGGGCATCTTTGATGAAAGCGGAGAACAAGTGATCGCCCTGGAGGGCATCATCATCGACATCACCGAATCCAAACGACGGTTGGACAGGATCCGCTATATGTACACTCATGACTATGTCACAGGACTGTACAATCGCAACAAATACGAACGGGAAAAAGCCATCCTGGAAAGCAAAAGCATTTGCCCTGTTTCCGTGATCATGGCCGATATCAACGGCATCCGCCTGATCAACGACGCGTTCGGACACGAAGAAGGCGACCGGATGATCGCCCAAACAGCCCGGATCCTAAAAGAGTGCTGCAGGGTTTCGGATTTGGCGGCCAGAACAGGTGGTGACGATTTTTGCATTCTTTTGCCAAAGACCGACCGAATCACCGCCTATCAACGGATGCAAGTGATACGGGAAGCCTGCGTTCGATACAATGCAACGATTTCCAATACCGACCTCCAGATCAATTTGGCCCTGGGGTTCGGAACCGTTGACCACCCGGACCAAAACTTGCGAGATGCAGAAAAAGAAGCGGAAGACTACGTCAACAAAAATAAACTCTTTCAGGGAAAAAGCTACCACAGCGCCATTCTATCGTCGATCACAGCGACGCTGCACGAGCACAGCCAGGAAACCGAGGCCCATGCCCAGCGACTATGGAATATCTGTCAAAATATCGGCGAGCGCCTTCAATTATCCCAGCAAAGCATGGAGGATCTGCACTTGTTTTCCAGACTCCACGATGTGGGTAAAGTTGGGGTGGATGACGGGATCCTGAACAAACCCGGAAAACTGACGCCAGAAGAATGGCGCGTCATGGAAAAACACCCGGAAGTCGGTTATCGGATCGCCATGTCTGCGCCGGAGCTGGCAGGGATCGCGGAATATATCCTCTGCCATCACGAACGCTGGGACGGCTCCGGGTACCCGTTGGGGAAAGCGGGAGATGACATTCCTTTGTTCTCCAGGATCCTGGCCGTTGCTGATGCCTACGACGCCATGACCACCGACAGAGTCTACAGGGATTCCCTTTCGAAAGAAGAAGCCCTCAAAGAGATCATGACCCATGCGGGAACCCAGTTTGATCCTCACATCGCGGACATATTTATTGAGATCATCGAAGATGATAAAGGATAGTGCAAAGGAGGGCATTGGCAAAGAGATGAAACCCCTGATTCTTTCCTTTCTCCACAATGGATACCGTCTGGAAGAAACACATCCGGACTACAGAAAGACTTACTTGTTGAACATTTCTTTTTTGATCATCACAGTAACCTGCCTGTCTTTTGCCATTCTCAATTTGTTTCTCGATGAATATCTTGAAAACCCCTGGCATCTGGTGGGTGCTGCATTACTATGTGTTTTCACCTTGCGCTACTTCCACCAGACCAACAATATCCAACGATCTTCGGAGCTCCTGATCGGGATTCTGATCTTAACGCTCCTATCTTATTTTTATGTTGTACAAAACAAGAATTATGGCTTGTATTGGATGGCGGGGTTGCCGCCCATCACTTATTTTCTGTTGGGCGGCCGGAAAGCGCGCAAGATTTCAACTGTGTTCTTTGCCTGTATCATACTTTTCATATGGATCAATTATGATCAATGGGGACCTTCTGAATTCAACAGTCAATCCATGCTCAACATTGCCGGAAGCACATTGGGGATCCTGTTTTTGGTCGGGTTTTATGAACGCAGCCGGAAAGAAGCGGCGGACGCACTGATTCGCGCCAATGAAACGCTGAAAGAGAATACGGAGGATCTTCAATTGATCCTGGACACGGCCGGAGAAGGGATCTTCGGACTCGACATGCAAGGCGTCTGTACCTTCTGCAATGCTCGTGGATTGGAATTGCTGGGCTACGTCAACGAATCCGAGCTGATCGGACGAAAAATTTATCCCTTGGTCTATGCGCTGTCAGCGGACAGCAAACCGGTGCCGCCGGAGGAATGCAGGATCCTCCAGACGGTCACGACCCGAAAAAATGCGCATTCGGATCAGGAAGCATTCCGGAGAGCCGATGGCAGCCTCCTGGAAGTGGAGTATTATTCTTATCCAAAATATAAGAATGATCAAATCGCAGGCGCTGTTGTGACCTTCATCGATATCACGCATAGAAAGCATACTGAGAAGCAGATCGAGTATTTGAGCAGTCATGACCTGCTCACGGGCCTCCTCAACCGACAGCGGCTGGATCAGGAACTCCTGAATTGTGACTGTCCGGAATTCCTTCCTCTTTCCATCGTCTACGGCGATCTGGATGGATTAAAGCTGACCAACGATATCTTCGGACATACGGCAGGAGATGATTTCCTTCGAAAGGCGGCGGAAATACTCACCTTTGGCAGGCAAGCAAGCGATATTTTAGCCAGAGTCGGCGGAGACGAATTTGTTTGGATCATGCCCCATACCAGCGCCGCCGCTGCCGCAGAAAGAATGCACACGGCAAAAAGTCGGTTGGAATCTGCAGGCACCATGAATATCCGATGCAGTATTTCCATGGGCAGCGCCACAAAGACCCATGTCGATGAAGATTTGATCCAAATCTACCAGAACGCCGAAAACGCCATGTATCGCAACAAAACGGCACGCAAGAAAGGCTATGAGCGGGCAGCGCTCAAAGACATGACCGATCTGCTCCATAAGCGGAGTATCCACGGCGAAATGCACGACAAAAACACCGGATATCTCTGTGAATGTATGGCCAGGGCATTGAACTGGCCAGACGCTCTGGTTAAGAATCTGAGAGACGCAGGGTATTATCACGACATTGGCAAAATCGTACTGCGACCGGAGCTCTTGAACAAGACCAGTGCATTGACGTCAACAGAAGAATACGAAAAACAACAGCATCCCATCGTGGGGTATCGCATCATGAACCTGTTTGACCACACGCTGGACCTGGCGGATGCAGTTTACTCCCACCACGAAAAATGGGACGGATCCGGTTATCCAAAGGGCTTAAAAGGGGTGGAGATCCCCATCCAGTCGCGAATCATCGCACTGGCAGAGCAATATGACCATCTTCGGCATCGTCTGATGCAAGCGGCCTTGAACCCGGAAGAAGCTATTCAGCGATTGGAGCGCCTGAGCGGTATCCATTACGATCCGGACCTGATACCGATCTTTGCGGAGGTGGCCAGGGCTTTCGAACAAGAGCCTGGGGACCATTCTCAATGATTCGGCGGACAATGGAACATCAAAAATAGTAAAGAGGACGGAGATCTCCGTCCTCTTCTAAAACATGCAGAGCTTATTCGTAGATCGGATATTTGGCACAGAGTGCTTCAACCTCACTGCGGATCTGATCCGCTTTTGCATCGAAGTCCGAAGCCGTCAGATAGATCAGGCGCGCAACCTGCTTCATGTCTTCTTCCACGAAGCCCCGAGTTGTCACAGCCGGCGTCCCTACACGGATCCCGCTGGTCTGCGCAGCACTTTGAGGATCGTTGGGGATTTTGTTTTTGTTGACTGTGATGTAAACTTCGTCCAGAAGGGTCTCCATCTCTTTGCCGGTCTTGCCGAAATTCCGCAGATCCACCAACATCAAGTGATTATCGGTTCCGCCGGAAACCAGGTCGAAACCATATTTCAGCAGCTCTTCTGCCAGAACTTTCGCATTCTTGATGATCTGCATCTGATACACTTTAAAGTCCGGTCGAAGCGCTTCGCCAAAGGCGACGGCCTTTGCAGCGATGATGTGTTCAAGCGGGCCACCCTGACTTCCGGGGAAGATGGCGGAGTTCACCTTTTTAGCGATCGCCTCATCGTTCGTCAGAATCATGCCGCCTCTGGGCCCCCGAAGCGTCTTATGCGTCGTTGTGGTAACCACATCCGCATAGGCCATGGGACTGGGGTGCAGTCCGGCAGCGACGAGACCGGCAATGTGTGCCATGTCCACCATCAGATACGCGCCGACTTCCTTTGCGATTTCGGAAAACTTCGGAAAATCAATGATGCGTGGATAGGCAGACGCACCAGCCAGGATCATCTTTGGTTTGCATTCCAGTGCGAGCCTCCGAAGTTCTTCGTAATCGATCACATGGGTGTCTTCGGTAACGCCGTAAGGGACAATATTGTAGTATTTCCCGGAAAAATTTACGGCGCTGCCGTGGGTCAGATGCCCGCCGTGATCCAGATTCATGCCCATGACGATATCCCCCGGTTCACAGAGTGCCATATAACAGGCATAATTTGCCTGTGCGCCGGAATGGGGCTGCACATTGGCAAAGCCGGCAGAAAAAAGCTGTTTTGCTCTTTCAATGGCCAGGTTTTCTGCGATATCCACAAATTCGCAGCCGCCGTAATATCTTTTCCCGGGATATCCTTCGGCGTACTTGTTGGTCCCAATGGAGCCGGCAGCGGCCAGCACGGCAGGACTGACAATATTTTCCGAAGCAATCAGTTCGATATTTCTTCTCTGACGCGCCAATTCTTTTTCAATGGCGGAACCCACTTCCGGGTCACATTGAGAGATGTA
>DPKU01000189.1 GCA_003542355.1 Clostridiales bacterium
CCTGCAAAACGGTTCTGATGGATGAACTTCGCAGTCTTACCCGGACGGATGCCCTTCTGACGTCCCCCTCGCGAACGCCTTTTGTACCGGAGCTGCCCAAACAGGCCGATGCCTATTGCCGGGAGATCTTCGCCATTCAGACGACTGCGCTGGCCGAAAGGCTCCAAAGAGCCCATGCCCGCACAGCGGTGATCGGCGTATCCGGCGGCTCGGACTCCACGCTGGCGTTGCTGGTGGCGGCAAAAGCCATGGAGATGAACGGGCAGCCGTCTTCCGATGTTCTGGCCGTTACGATGCCCGGATTTGGAACCACGGACCGAACGAAGGACAACGCAGATCGGCTGATGGAGCAGCTGGGCTGTCAGGTTCGCCAGATCCCCATCGTCGAATCGGTGCTGCAGCATTTCAAGGACATCGGCCACGACCCGTCCCAAACGGATGTCACATACGAGAACGCTCAGGCCAGAGAGCGGACACAGATCCTGATGGACCTGGCCAACCAGACCGGCGGTCTGGTGGTAGGGACCGGGGACTTGTCGGAAATGGCTCTTGGCTGGTGCACCTACAATGGAGATCATATGTCCATGTACGGGATCAATGCGGGGATTCCCAAAGGATTGGTTCGCCAGGTGATCGCCACAATCGCCCGGGACCTGGGCGGCGATGCCTCGGCACTGACCATTCCCGGAGATCCCGATGTGCTCCGACAAACGCTGGAAGCCGTTCTGGAAACGCCCATATCCCCGGAATTGCTCCCGCCCGACGCCAGTGGAAACATCCTGCAGCAGACAGAAGATCAGGTCGGTCCTTATGAACTCCACGATTTTTTCCTCTTCCACTGCATCAAGCACGGAGCGAGACCGGACCGGGTGCTCTGGATCGCAGACCAAGCCTTTGAGGGGATCTACGAGCCTGCCGAGATCAAAAAATGGCTGACAGTTTTTATTCGACGGTTCTTTTCTCAGCAGTTCAAACGGAACTGCGTGCCCGATGGTCCCAAACTGATCTCCGTCGGACTGTCTCCCAGAGGAGACTGGCGCATGCCTTCGGATGCGGTGGCGGACAGCTGGCTGCGTTCCCTGCAATAGCTATTATATCATAATTTCCATTATATGTAAAGTAACGCCCCGCCTTCGGACATGCCAAAGGCGGGGCGTTCATTGATTTTGAGAGTCTTATTATTCTTTCCAGCCCAACAGGCCTTGCTTGACGAGCTCCGATCCGCTTCGGGCACTGATGTCTTTTCCGGGTTTTCCGTTGGGAAAGTATACGGAGACCACCGCATAGGCCAGCACTTTGCCCGTCTGCATCACTGTATCGATCGCCCGCTTCACATCGTCCATGCCGGGCCCGTTGTATTCAACGGTCTTATGATCGGGCACATAGGCTCCGTCCAGGACGTCCGCATCGATGTGCAGATAGAGTCCATCCACCTGGTCTGCGATCCGGCGGACCACTTCTGCAAACCGCTCGGTATCCTTCAATTGCTCGGTGTCCAGATAATGGACGTTGGAGCGTTCCAGCATTTCCACCTCCGGCGGATCCAGATTCCGGCCGTCGGAGAGCAGGCAGTCTTCTTCCCGGAACGGGGGTGTCAAGCCCACCGCTTCTTGCCATTGAGGCAGACTGTTGCCCCAGCATACACCAAAGGGCATCCCGCCGATCATACCTGATACGGAGGTGTCGGGCGTGTTCAGGTCTCCGTGAGCGTCCAGCCAGATCAGACCCAGCCTCTTATCGGGAAACGCCTGACGCAGCGCGCCGGCCATCGCTACAGCAGGGCCGCAGTTGCCTCCGGTCATCAGGACCCGGTCTCCCTTCTGGAACGCTGCGGAGGCATGACCGGCGATCACCTTCCCCAAAGCGATCTGAGATTCGAAGGTATCCTTATCTGCCGGATGCTTTTCGTGATCGTAGCTTACCGTGATCCGTTCTACCGGAAGTCCGGCGGTCTCATAGACCTTTTCTCTTCTGTACAGATCCAGTTCTCTGGGCCCGGGTGCGTACACCGTGGCATCGTAAGGGATTTCCAAAACAGTTAATTTTCTTTTGTCCATGGCCTGCTCCTTTCCGTTTTTTACAGTATAGCACAGAACGATCTACAAAGGCACGAAACCAGAGCATAACAGCAGGAAGCGCCTGGCCCCGCCGGCTTTCCCCGGCGGTATCAGACGCTTCCCTCACAATATGTTCAACCCCTTTTGAATGGATATTGTCCTATTGATCTACCTTTGTGTGCTCCGCTTTTTCGGCAGCCTTCCCGGCTTTCCGAACCTTGCGGTTCTGCCGCCAGGCCTGAAGGGAGAATTGCTTATCCGGTCTGTGCTTCCGGTACCACTTGCAGCCNNATGCCTTCTTTCAGACTGCGGAACAGCGAAGGGAAGAAGCCCTCTGCGTCATCCACACCGCCGCTCAGGCGAGCCACCTGTTCCAGTGAAATGTTCACGGTGGAATAATCCACCAGACTGTCGTACCGGTTCAGAGTGGATGTGTGCCAGTCGATTTCGTATTGGGTGTTGGCAATGGAATTTTCCAGCTCGATGATATCGCTCATGGCTTCAGCCCTTTTCAGAAGCTCCGTCAGACGCTCCATCTTCGTGCGAAGCGTGTTCAGACGCGTCTCCGCATCGAAGTACTCCATGCCGATGTCCGTCACGGACCGGTCAAGGCTCACCAC
>DPKU01000083.1 GCA_003542355.1 Clostridiales bacterium
CAGCCATACCAACCTGCTCCAATGCCTCCTGATCCGTCAAGCCTTGAATGTTCAGTTCCCAGGCAGGGCTGATGGAATCCACACCGAATACATGTCCAACCCGACGCAGCAGGTCTTCCTTGCTGACGGCTTCGGGGGTTCGGACAAAGATCAGTCCATCGAGCCGTTCAGCCTGACAGCCGCTGTAGTCCTTTAGAACTCTTCGGATACGCTGTAGCAGCATGCGTTCAAAATAGGGTTTGTTCTGCCCTTTTAAGGCGGTTTCTCCGCAGCGGACGATATATACTTTTTCTTGATCGTTCATCATGTCTATTCCTTTGCGAAAGCCTTGCGAAGCCGTCTCTGGCTCGCTGCAGCCTTCCTGATCACTTCGACGACGTAATCCATCTGCTCTGTGGTGTTCTCCTCTGAAAAGCTGAATCGTATGGCGCCTTCTATTTGCGATTTTTGCAGGCCCATCGCCGCCAGCACGTGGCTTCCGCTCTTTTTGGAAGAACAGGCTGAGCCGGTGGACACGAAGATGTCTGCCTGCTCCAGCATGTGCAGCAGCACTTCTCCTTTGCAGCCGTTGAATCCAATATTCAATACGGACGGAGCGCTTTCGGCAGGCGTGTGAACCGACAGATCTGTTATTTCTTCGCTGAGCCGCTTTTGCAGATAGGATTTTACGTGTGCGATGTGCGCCCTGCGGCCGTCCGGATCCTTCCACTGCTCCTTAACGGCTTCCGCAAGGCCGGCGATCCCTGGCACGTTTTCCGTCCCGGAGCGGAAACCGCTCTCCTGTCCGCCTCCATACATAAAAGGAGGGGAGACGAGACCTTCCCGTACGTAAAGCGCTCCGGCTCCCTTGGGTCCGTGTATCTTATGGCCGGAAAGGCTGATCATATCCACAGGGCAGGAGCGGACATCCAGATCCAGCTTTCCGTAGGACTGGACCGCATCGGTGTGAAATATCGCCGGGATGTTCCGTTGGTGCAGAATCCGCACGGCCTCGCCGATGGGCATCACAGCGCCTGTCTCATTGTTCACGTGCATCAGGCTTACGAGGATCGTCTCTTCGTTCAATGCCTCCTGAAATGCTTCCATGTCCAGGATCCCC
Source organism: Clostridiales bacterium (assembly GCA_003542355.1). Classification (GTDB taxonomy): domain Bacteria; phylum Bacillota; class Clostridia; order Peptostreptococcales; family Anaerovoracaceae; genus UBA10908. Next base: position 1,100 of record DPKU01000083.1, read on the forward strand.
TGTGCAGTAACAGGCAGATAGACCACTTCCGCACCCATCTTCGCCAGTTTTTCGCAGGCGCGCAGAATTGCCGGATGCTCCACGCAACTGGTAAGGATCCGCTTCCCCTGTCTCTTCCGGCTTTCCCAGACACTGAAGAGTGCTGTGTTGTCACTTTCCGTACCGCCGGATGTAAAGAAGATCTCTTTGGGAGAAGCGCCCAGGGAGCGGGCAACGATCCCCCGCGCCTCTTTAACGATCTGCTCAGCCTCCAACCCCATTCGGTGAAGGGATGACGGATTGCCATACGCCTTCTCCATGGCCTGGGTAACGGCCCGGACCACAGAGGGATATGGCTTTGTTGTTGAACTGTTATCCAGATATACAAACATGATGTCCCCTGATGAAAGAAGCCCGCAACCGATGCTGCGGGCCTCGCTTTACGTATTGATGTAACGATTATCTGGCAAAATCCACGGCTCTTGTTTCCCGGATGACATTGACTTTGATCTGTCCCGGATACTCCAGCTCGCTTTCGATCTTCTGTGAGATCTCTCTGGCCAGTAATGCCATGGCGTCGTCTTTGACGTCTTCCGGCCTGGCAATGATGCGAATTTCGCGTCCTGCTTGGATCGCAAAGGATTTTTCAACGCCCGGCGTGGTATTCGCAATATCTTCCAGCTTCTGAAGCCGCTTGATGTAAGTATCCAGCGTCTCCCTTCTTGCACCTGGCCTGGCTGCTGACAGCGCGTCTGCTGCCGCGATGAGTACGGCCTCTGCGCTCTTGGGTTCGTAATCTCCGTGATGAGACGCCATACCGTCGATCACGACTTCGGGTTCCTTGTACTTGCGCAGCACATCGATGCCGATGTCTACGTGGGTCCCCTGCACTTCGTGATCCATCGCTTTGCCGATGTCGTGGAGCAATCCGGCTCTTTGGGCCAGCTTGACGTCCATGCCCAGTTCTCCTGCCATCAACCCGGCAAGATGGGCCACTTCGATGGAATGCTTCAGCACATTTTGTCCATAGCTGGTACGATATTTCAGACGTCCCAGGAGCCTGACGAGCTCCGGATGAAGATTGTGGATCCCCAGCTCAAATGTAGCTGCTTCCCCTTCTTCCTTGATGATGGCATTGACTTCTTTTTCGGCTTTTTCCACCATCTCTTCGATCCGTGCCGGATGGATGCGTCCGTCTACGATGAGTTTTTCCAGAGCGATCCGTGCAATTTCTCGTCTTACCGGGTCAAAGCCCGACAGGATCACGGCTTCCGGCGTGTCATCGATGATCAGATCCACACCTGTGGCCGTTTCAATGGCGCGAATGTTCCGTCCTTCCCGGCCGATGATCCGGCCTTTCATCTCATCGTTTGGCAGCGGCACGACAGATACTGTAGTCTCTGCCACATGGTCGGCTGCGCACCTTTGGATCGCTCCCGTAATGATCTCTTTTGCTTTTTTGTCACCTTCTTCTTTGGCCTTGCTCTCGATGTCCCGGATCATGACCGAAGCTTCGTGGCGCACTTCTTTTTCGATGCTGGAGAGCAGCAGCTGTTTCGCCTCATCGGCAGTACAGCCTGATATCCGCTCCAATTCCTGGATCTGTCTTTCTATGAATGTGTCGATCTCTTTTTCTTTATCCGCCAGCGTCTGCTGTTTTTTTGCGATGCTTTCTTCTTTTTGTTCCAGTGCTTCCAGTTTTCGATCTACTGTTTCTTCTTTTTGAAACAAACGGCGCTCCTGCTTCTGGATCTCCGCTCTCCGCTCACGCACATCTTTTTCCGCTTCGGTTCTGATTCTGTGCGCTTCCTCTTTTGCTTCTATAACGATCTCTTTTTTAATGGTTTCCGAACGATTTTCTGCGTCCAGGATCAAGTTTTTGGCCATGGTTTCGGCACTGCCGATGGTCTTTTCTGCATTGTTCTTTCGGATCAGATATCCGACAAGCATTCCGACGATCAGAGCAACGATACTGACAATGATTCCCAGTCCTTCTATTGTAACACACCTCCTCTGTGGTTTTTATAAGCCTGAAAACAGGCGGTGCAATCTTCTATGCGGTAAAATTTCTATATGAAATCTTTTCCATTACAGAAAATCTATTGATATAACAAATCTATCTATATTATAATGAACTGCGTATTTCTGTCAAGAATAACCCCACCCGACCGCCTTCTTTTTCCTGATCGAACCGGAGACCCTCTCTATTGCGAAACCTTAGAAACCTGTTGAAAAATATGGATCCGTCCTTGATCCTGTTGCCATTGACCCTGGTGCTGGTCGGTTTTGTTATGATCGGATCCACGGCTTACGAGGGAAGCTTTGCCTTCGATCGGAACATGCTGAAGCAACTTTTAGCCTTCAGCCTGGGTATTGGCGTACTTATTTTGTCGCTTCTCTTTGATTACAAGAAAATTTCTGATTTTGAAAAAATACTGTATCCCATGTCCATCCTATTTCTTCTCAGCGTCTATACGCCTCTTGGCAGCACCCAATACGGGACGCGTGGATGGTTGGATCTGGGAAGCGTCAATCTGCAGCCGGCAGAAGTGGGTAAAGTACTTTTCATCGTTTTGTTCGCCGCATATCTGGATCGGAATCGCAAGGAGATCCAGGACTTGAAAGGGATTCTGAAAGCGCTTCTGTACACGATACCCCTGATCAGCATCGTGATACTGCAAAACGATCTGGGCAATGCGTTGGTCTACTGCTTCATTGCCGGAGTCATGCTCATCGTTGCCGGAGCAGCTTACAAAGCCCTCGGACTCATCGTGCTGACAGCAGTCATTTCTTCTCCAATGGTCTATATGATCCTCCAGCCCCACCAGCAGCAGCGGATCCTCGCCTTTTTTCATCCAAATGACACTTCCATGGCCGGGAACTACCAGGTCTGGCAGGCAAAAATGGCGATCGGTTCCGGTGGGCTGAATGGAAAAGGTCTGTTCATGGGTACCCAGAAGGGGCTGGATTGGCTGCCGGTGCAGGAATCTGACTTTATCTTCGCAGTGATCGGAGAAGAGCTGGGCTTTCTGGGCGGAGGGCTCCTGCTTTTGATCTTTGCCATATTTCTCTACAAGCTGCTGAAAATCGGTGAAGCAGCCGAAGATACTTATGGGCAATACCTCGTATATGGGATCTTTGCCATGTTCTTTTTTCAGGTCTTTGAGAACATCGGCATGAACATGGGCATTATGCCTGTTACAGGGATCACGCTCCCCTTCGTCAGCTATGGCGGAAGCTCTCTGCTTGCCAACATGACAGCGCTGGCGCTTGTCCTGAATGTGAATATCCGAAGTAAGCTGATCACATTTTAAAAGCAAAGGAAGCCGTCGGCTTCCTTTGCTCTATTTCTTGAACATCTGTTCCATCTATCCGAAAAGTCTCTTTCCGATCATATCAAAATTTCTGGCAATATATGTGTCTCTTTTGCATACAACAGGATATCCCTGGTTGTTTGCGATGTTCACATTTTCGTCATATTGCACGATCCCTGCCATGGATGTGCGGAAAATATCCGCCATTTCGCCCAGATCCGGAACCACATTACGCCCGAAAAGCTCGGGCTTCACCATGTTCACCACATAGCATCGGCTGTCAATGCCCATATCCTGAAGCTTTCGGTCCACCATATCGCCATTGCGCAGCGCGCTGTAATCCGGCGTGACGACGACAATGGCCCGGTCCACGCCTGACGCAGACATTTTCAGGTTATCGCCCACCCCTACGGGGCCGTCCACCAGTATGATGTCAAAATTCTCTTTCAGTTTATTGAACAGCACTTTTATATGGGCCGGCGTGATTCCCGCCACTTCTTTATATTGGGCTCCGGACAACAGGTGCAGCTCCGGGAAACGATGATCACGAATCAGCGCTTTGCGCACATTGCAGACGCCGGAGATCACATCTTCCACATCAAACAGCACTTCGTTTTCCAGCCCCAGATAAATATCCAGGTTACGAAGTCCCATATTCAGATCCATAAGAACGACTCTGGCGCCGCGAAGGGCCAGAGTGGCTCCGAGATTTGCCGTAAATGTGGTTTTTCCGACGCCTCCTTTACCGGAGGCGAGAAGGATTACTTCTCCCATAATGACCTGTACTTACTTTCTGAGCGTTTGGTAGCATTTTACCACTTATCCGTGGAAAATTAAAGCATTTATGGCGTGTCCAGTGCGAAATATTTGGCAAGGATCTCTCTAGCTACCGCTGCGCCGAAGCTTCCCTGGCCTCCCTGAACGAGGAGAACGGCTATTGCAATTTCCGGATCCTCGGCCGGTGCACAGCAGACAAACCAGGCGAAGTTATCGTAATCATCCTTATAGGCATCCAATTCCTCCGCTCCGATGGTATAACCGGACAGCTGCACCAATGCGCTGCGCATCGCCTCGTTGAGGGAAGAGAATACCAGCGGATTGCTGCGCATCAGCACTTCTGCCCTTTCCTCCACATCTGCCCAGGCAAGCCCAGGCGCGATTCTGTATAGATTTTCTTTCAGGTAGGCTGCCTCATCAGGAGGATTGATCTTGCCGCTTTTTTCTGCAGATCCGGTCTTGGCAGCAATCTCCACGGGAAAGTTGCTGAAATAGGCAGAAGCGCTTCCGCCAGTTCCATGAGCGACCCGCCGCATGCCCTCCAGGATCGTTTCAAACACCTCCGGGGCGGCATTGACACGCTCCGGCAACGGCTTTTCGATCTCCGGCCCACCATCCACCGCTTGAACCAAACGAACCTGATTCCGGATACCGCCATTGCCCAGTGTCGCCGCATAATTGGCCATTTGAAGTGGTGTACAGGCGATCCCGCCCTGCCCAATGGCCATATTCAGCAAGTCTGCTTTGTTCCACTGCGCCTGATTCAAATAGCTGAACTTCACAAGATCAGTCAATTCGTTCAGCCGCTCTTTCTTGATACTCATTGCCGCAAGCCGCGTCAAAATCTGGCTTCGGGAGGGGTTCTCCCTGCACCAGGCCACGATCTCTTCGATGTACTGTTCCAACCGCTCGCTGTCTTGGATCACATCTGAATCAAAATACCATTCTGTCCTTGCGTGCAGCAGGCGGCGAAGCGCGGTGATCGTAGCAGCCATCTTCTGTTCGGACGAAGAAATCGTGCCTGCCGTTTCCGGGAGTTCGATCCCGGTAGGTGCGCCAAGCCCGAACTGCAGCGCATAATCTGTTACAGCATCCGCACCCATGGCCGAATCCATGCCCATGGATGTTCCCATGGCATGATCATAATTGCTGATCAGATTATAAAAATAATAATTGCAGGAAACCTCCAAGGCTTCGGTCAGATTGATATAGCCGTGGGTCTGCCGGGAATCATTCCAGATCAAGCATCCAAAAGTCCGATTGCCTACCGCAATCGCTCCGTCATCCCGATATCTCTTGTTTGGATCCAGTCCGTTTTCCAGCGCTGCCGCAGCGACCACCATTTTAAAGGCGGATCCGGGTTGCACGGCTGTTCTTGCCGCCACGTTGAACAAAGGTGCAGGCGACAGCGGATCTCTGGGATTTTTCGCTTGAAGGGCATTCCACTCGGTGTTGCTGATCCCCGCAGCAAAGAGATTGGGATCAAAGGACGGAACGTTCGCCATAGCCAGAACTTCTCCGCGCTCCACATCCAGCACAACAGCAGCACCTACGTTTGCATTGGCGTACTCCGGGAATGTCACATCCCCCCAGGAGCTTTGAAACGTTCCGCCTTCTTCCAGTGCGCCCAACACCTGCTGCAAAGCTTGCTCCGCCGTCTGCTGGAGTTCCAGGTCGATGGTGAGCGTAACATCCCGCCCTTTGCTGGCCTGTGTGTCTGAAACGGTGCTGATGCTCTCTCCCAATGAGTTCACTTGAACGACCTTCATGCCGTCCGTTCCCCGCAGCTGGCTTTCATAAGCATTCTCTATCCCAGTTTTCCCCACCAGATCCGCTGTGTTGTACCCTTGCTCCAGGTAGGATTCCTTTTCACTTTCGGCGATGACACCCATATAGCCCAGTACGTGTCCGGCCGCTTCTCCGAAAGGATAGTCCCTGACGGATTCTGCCATGATATCCACACCGGGAAATTCGGCGCTGCGCTCTTTGACTTCGATCACAGTTTCGTAGGAGACATCGGAAGCGACAGTCACAGGTATGTAACTGTAGTATCCGGAAGCATCCAGCGCATTGCGAAGAATCATCATCTTTCGAGCCCTTGCTTCCGTCATCGCAGGATCGATTTGATAGTGGACCCGGATCTGTTGGAATGCTTCTGCGGCGGAAATATCCGACGAGAGGCTATACCTTCCCAGAAACGTTCTTTTTTCCAGGATCGGTGTAAATTCCATGTACCGCACCGAAATCGGCGGATAGACGCCATAGCGGTTCTGGAGCTCCAGCTGCGCATCGTAAACGTCCAGAGACGGAGAAACGTCATAGCGTCTGCGCAGCTCATCGAAAGCTTGCTGCGCTGTAAAGTGATCCGACATATCCTGGGACTGCAGCCAGTTGTCGATGTCACTGTCATACGTAAAGGCAAAGGTGTCCGCTCCTTCTAATAGGATCGGAAAATCCTCGATGTGGACATCCTGGTTCCGCTCAAGAATATCGATCAGCGCCGCTATGACTCGATTGAGTGTTGCGGAAGACAATCCGCTCCGATTGAGCGTCAGATTAAAAGTCGACGTATTGTCGGCCAGAACGATGCCGTTCCGGTCCAGAATACGCCCTCTGGGGGCGGCAGTATACAATGTTTTCGTCGTCAGATCCGAGGCGCGTTCCCGCCAGATCTCATTTTGGATCACCGTCAGAACAAAAAGTCGGAGCAGCAAGACTATCATCAGCAGAATAAAAGCAAGCATGATTTGATTGTTCCTGTTTTTCAGCAATCTCAGCATCTCAGTGCAGTATCCCTTTCAGAATGCCGGTAATGGCCCCGTTGACGAACAGGAGTCCAGGCAGTCGTGCCAGCAGATAGGTCAAATGATACTGTCCGCCGAAGAGAATCAGGATCAGCCAGTACACCGCTTCATAGAGGACGGTTGCCCACAGGACTGTAATACAATTATTTTTATTGTTGTCAGTGCTCCGGTTGCGGTGCTTGTGCT
>DPKU01000076.1 GCA_003542355.1 Clostridiales bacterium
CCATTTTCCGGATTGGCAGCGTGGGCGGGACTGCCGGTCATTGTGATGATCATCCCCTTGGATGCGAATTGGATCGCCCCATACTTGATCGTGATCGTATCATCGGGATAGTACTTCCCGTGCCCGTGTGCCGCATAGACTTCGTCGATTTTATTCTCATTGATGAAATCCAGACAACTTGCAGCGCCTGAACCATTCTCTTCCGCAGGCTGAAAAAGGAAGAACACATCACGCTGGGCCCCTTCTCTGTCCACTTCCAAGGCAAGCGCTGCCAATGAGGCGGTGTGTCCGTCATGCCCGCATTTATGTCCGATCCCGGGCTTTGTGGAGCGATACGGCTTATCGATGGCGTCCTCCACCTTGATCGCATCGCAATCCGCCCGGAAAGCGATATTGGGACTCCCGGATACCGGAGAACGATAGACCGCATACACATAGTGTCCTTTGTCCACGATTTCCAGCTTCGTATGCCTGCGCAGAAACTGGATCACCCGCTCCAACGTCGGGCGCTCCTGATTGGACAGATCCGGGTACTGATGGATCTCGTGCCTCAGTTCGATTGCTTTCTTGAGATTGTCTTGATTCATGGATACCTCCTTGCGGGCAGCGTTTCGGATATTGCGATCAGTATGCCAACAATTTCCGATACATCTCCACCACCGGCTCGATCAGGTCGTCGTCAAAGTCGTATTTGGATGTATGGATCATGGGCTTCCCTTCTCCGTAACTCATAAAGAACATGGCGCCTTTGGCCAACTTCGTAAAATGTCCGAAATCTTCGGAACCTCTGAGCGCAGTGGGGATTTCGTAAACCGGCAGTTCCAGTTCCGCAGCAGCCTTTCTGATCTTTTCATTGCTCTCCGGGTGCGATATCGTCTCTGGAAATGCATCGCAGTAAGAGAACTCGCATTGCAGACCATATTCCTTTGCATTCTTGAGCGCTTCTTCTTCCAATTTTGACTGAAGATCGTTCATTTCATTTTCATATTCTCCCCGAATGGTCATCAGCAGCTTTCCTTTGCTGGCTGCGACGCCGAAGGCTTCTTTTTCGCCCACGTCGATCTGAACGATGGTGGCCAGCACGAGTCCTTTGTAGTTCTCGGGCGCTGCGATCCGTTCCGAAGCCAGGGCGGTCTTGGCGATGGCAAAGGATGGATTTTTACCGTTTTCCGGCTCGCTGGCGTGGGAAGGCGCTCCGGTCATGGTTATGATCATGCCCTTGGATGCACAGCAGAGCAGGCCGTCACGGACCAGCACCGTAAATTTCGGCTGGCCGGGCTCGTTATGGAACCCATAGATCTCCGGTATTTGATTGTCTGTAATAAAATCCAGGCACTGGGCGGCGCCGCTGCCGTTTTCTTCCGCAGGCTGGAACAGGAAATACACATCCCTGTCTGCACCGCTTTGGTCGATCTCCAGGGCGAATGCTGCCATCGTCGCAGTGTGGCCGTCGTGGCCGCATTTGTGAGCCACGCCGTCAGTAACAGACTTGTAAGGCTTGTCGATATCATCGTATACTTTAATGGCGTCGTTGTCGCTGCGGAACGCCATCGCTGGTTTTTTTGCGTCCTTGGCCCGATAGATCGCATACACATAATGTCCCTTGTCCACCACCTCGATATTCTTCGTATGCTCTTTCAAGAAACGAATGATCCGCTCCAGCGTGGGTCTTTCCTCATTGGATAAAAAGGGATGCTGGTGCAGCTCGTGCCGAAAGGCGATCGCTTTCTGTAACGTAACCTTGTTCATATCATACCTCCTGTGAAAAAAGGGGGACACAACTCCCCCTTTGATAAGCGATTCAAGTATTACTTTTGATAGACCACTTTGCCGCCCACCATGGTGAGCACCGGAAGGATATCCTTGATTTTCATAGGATCCACAGAGAAAATATCCTGATCCAGAACGACCATGTCGGCGTAATGCCCCGGTTTGATCCTTCCTTTTACATCTTCCTTGAACTCCATATAAGCGCTTTCCACCGTATACGCATCGATGGCATCCGGCACGTCCACGCATTCCTCGGGATAGAATCCTCCCTCCGGGAAGCCGGTTTGATCCTTCCGCGTGACAGCACAGTAGACACAGGGGAAAGGATTGCAGTCTTCCACGGGAGAATCCGAACCGTAGGAAGCACGGATATCCAGATCTTTAGCCGTTTTCATTGCCAGAAATGTGGAACTCAGTTCCTTTCCGCAGCGGCTTTCGATGGCGTGAAGGTCAGTCTGGAGGAATATGGGTTGATAAGCGATGAGCACGCCGGATTTTTGAATTCGCTCCAACAGCGGAAGATCCGTGATCTGACAATGGATCAGGCAGTGACGCAGCTCATTGTTACTGCCTTCATAGGTTTTTTCGTAGGCTGCCGTGGTCTTTTCGATCGCGTCATCTCCGATCACATGGGTCACAACCTGGAGTCCGTGGGCAGCTGCATAATCCACCATATCCTGCTGCTTATGATCGTCAATGGTCTCCACGCCGTGATTGCCCGGATCATCCAGATATTCGTGACGCACTGTCGCCGTCCTGGCGCCCAAAGAGCCATCCTTGAACATCTTCAAGGGACCCACCGAGAACCAGCCATCGAAGGATTCTTCCAGAAATTCAGGACTTTCGATGTATGCTTTTAAGTCTGCCATGGTCGGACAGCCGACCTGAGAGTGGTAGCGCAACAGCGCCTTCCCTTCCGCGTAAAGGGATCTTACCATTTCATAGGCTTGCTTCCGGTCCGGGATAATGGTGCCCACATCGTTGGATTGGACCGATGTGATGCCGTGAGAAACAGCGTATTCCATGGCCTTGATCAAAGCAAGCCTGCGCTGTTCGATGGTCAGGGGCGGAATGATCATCCGCGCAGCAAAAGCTGCATTTTCGCACAGATAGCCATTGGGGATTCCGTCTTCTTCCAGAATGACGTCTCCGCCTTCGATCTTGTTGTTTTCTTTGGAAAGTCCCATGATCTCCAACGCCTTGGTATTGGCTGTGGAGGAGTGTCCGCAGATCCGTGCCAGCACCACAGGGATATCCGTGGCAATCTTGTCCAGGTCGTGACGATTGGGCACTCTGCGCTTGTCCGGATCGAAGTTGTCCTGATTCCAGCTCTGAGAAAAGAGTCCGTTCTTTGTCATTTCCGGATTTGCCTTGCGGAAGGCGATGCACTTTTCGACGATCTCTTCTACGGATCGGCAGCGGCTCAGATCCACGTTCATCATGGATTCCCCCACGTAGGCCAGATGGAGATGAGAATCGTTGAAGCCGGGGATCACCGTACGTCCTTCGCAGTCGATCCGTTGGGCATCGCCGGCCATGGAAAGGATCTCGTCGTTCTTTCCCACTGCTGTGATCTGTCCGTCTTCCACCAAAACAGCTTCTTCGAACACATTCCGTTCCACATAAACTTTCCCGTTGTACAGTACTTTTTTCATGATCGTTCCCCCCTACGCTTTCCGGACCAGATTTTTGAATATTTCTGTTGCCGATTCGATTAGATCATCATCAAAATCAAAGTGTGGCGTGTGGAGCTCCGGTACATCCATTCCCATGCCCAGGAAAAAAGAGGCTCCCTTGGTATACTTTGTGAAATGGCCGAAATCTTCCGAGCCGCGAAGCGCTTCCGGCATTTCGATCACCGGATAACCCAATTCATTGGCTGCACGGCGGATCTTCTCATTGCTTTCTGGAAAAGAGATGGTCTCCGGAAAAGCATCACAATAAGAAAATGTGCATGTCAGACCATATTCAGCAGCATTTTTCAGTGCTTCAGCCTCCAGCTTCTCCTGCAGATCGTCCATTTCCGCTTCGATCGCGCCGCGGATGGTCATCAGCAGATTTCCTTTGCTGGCAGCAACGCCGAAGGCCTCCTTTTCCCCTACGTCGATCTGGACGATCGTGGCCATGACAAGGCCTTTATAGTTTTCAGGGGCAGTGATCCTTTCAGTGGCCAAGATGGTCTTCGCGATAGCAAAAGACGGATAATAGACCATGGGCTTGTCGTGCACGGGCAGCAATTGCATGCTGACGACCCGCGTGATGGGATA
>DPKU01000082.1 GCA_003542355.1 Clostridiales bacterium
CAAAGCGGCATCCAGGCCCGAATCCGGAACACCGATCACCACATCCGCATCCACCGGATGGGTCAGGGCCAGGCAGGCACCGGCACGCAACCGCGCTTCGTGGACCGAGCAGCCGGCGATCACCGAGTCGGGACGGGCAAAGTAGATCAGCTCAAACACACAGAATCGACTGGGCTTCTTGTCGCAGTGATCCTTGATGGACCGAATGCCGTCCTTTTGAAAAACAACGATCTCCCCTGGAAGGATGTCACGCACCATGGTGGCGCCTACGGCGTCCAGGGCACAGCTTTCGGACGCCACGATATACGTGCCGTCATCCATCTTTCCGTAACAGAGCGGGCGGAACCCGTACTCGTCCCGGACTGCCACCATTTTTGCCGGAGACATCACCACCAGGGAGTATGCGCCTTTGAGCCGGTCCATGGATCGATTCACCGCCTCTTCGATGGAGCCGCACTTCATGCGTTCTCTTGTGATCACATGAGAAATGACTTCCGTATCGCTAGAGCCGTGGAAGATCGATCCGGAATCCTCCAGCTCCGTACGAAGCTCGAAGGTGTTCACCAGATTGCCGTTGTGGGCGATCGCCATGCGGCCTTTGGTATGATTCACGACGATAGGCTGACAGTTGGCACGGTCGTTCCCCCCGGTGGTCCCGTAACGGGTATGACCCACAGCCATGCTCCCCTGCCCCAGCCGTTCCAGCTCCCCTTTGGAGAAAACGTCCTCCACCAGGCCCAGGTCTTTGTGGGTCCGAAAGATCCCGTCATCGTTGACGGTGATCCCGCAGCTTTCCTGCCCTCTGTGCTGCAATGCGAAGAGTCCCAGATACGCCAGATCCGCCACACCGTTGCTGATCGGACTGAATACGCCGAATACACCGCATTCTTCATGAATTTCATTGAACATGTCATCTCTCCTGAATGTTTCTTCAGCTATGCGCCGAGCAGGCGGCGAAGGATCTCCTGATACGCATCCTCCACCTGCCCAAGATCTCTCCTGAAACGATCTTTATCGAGTTTTTCATTCGTTATGATATCCCAGAACCGGCAGGTGTCCGGAGAGATCTCGTCTGCCAAAACGATGGTCCCATCCGACGTCTTCCCGAACTCCAGCTTAAAGTCCACCAGCCGGATGCCGGCCTCCGCCAGATAATCTGAGAGGATCCCGTTGATCCGCTGCGCATAGGCCTTGATGACTTCCAGATCCTCTTCCGTGGCGTACGCCAGGGCCAGAATGTGATCATCGTTCACCATAGGATCCCCAAGCTCGTCTTTTTTATAGGAAAACTCCAGCACAGGTTTTTTCAGCTCCAGGCCTTCTTCCAGGCCCAGCCTTTTGGCCATGGAGCCTGCGGCGAGATTCCGTACGATCACCTCCAAAGGGATGATCTGCACTCTTTTAACGACGGTCTCCCGATCGTTGAGCTCCTGAACGTAATGAGTCGGGATCCCGCTCTGTTCGATCAGATGCATCAGATGGTTGGTCACTCTGTTGTTGATGGCGCCCTTGCCCAGGATCGTCCCTTTTTTCAATCCGTTGAATGCCGTTGCATCATCTTTGTAAGATACGATGCAATAGTCGGGATCATCGGTGGCATAGACTTTCTTCGCCTTGCCTTCGTAAATCTGCTCTCTCTTCTCCATAATAGCCTCCCGAGTTGTTCTCTCACTCACTATACTGCTGTGCGATTGCTTTGTCTTTCTCTGCGATTTCCTCTGCGGCAGAGACTCTGGCCTCACCCAGTCGCTTCGCCAGTGCCAAGTCCTCCACGGCAAGGATCTGGATGGCAAGCAGCGCTGCATTGGCCCCTCCATTGATGGCCACGGTGGCTACCGGAATGCCCGAAGGCATTTGCACCGTAGAAAATAAAGCGTCAAGTCCATCCAATTCGGAAGACTTGACGGGAAGCCCGATGACGGGCAGGGTGGTGTTGGCGGCCAGTGCGCCGGCCAGGTGGGCCGCTTTTCCGGCGGCGGCGATCAAAACGCCGTAGCCTTCTCCTCTGGCTGACTCTGCGAAGGCCTGGGCCGCCCGGGGCGACCGGTGGGCCGAAAGCACCCGTACGCTGAAGGAAACGTCGTAAGCTCTGAGCACCGCCAGCGTCTTCTCCACCACGGGCAGATCGCTGGTACTCCCCATGATCACTGCAATTTTTTTCATCGTGCACCCTCTCTTCGCCAATAAATAAAAGGACAGTCCTTTGGCATCACAAGGATTGCCACATAGGACTGCCCAGACGGTCGGCATTTCGTTTCTGTTTTTTGCTCCCTTGTGGTAACCACTGATCCGTCAGTCACAAAAAACACTCAAATTATGCATAGATTATATCCCGAATCCTTCTTCCGTGTCAATACAAATCCCGCAGCGAGCTGCGGGATTTTTGCATGTCTGTGAATGTTTGACGGATTATCTCTTGCTGAACTGGGACGCTTTTCTGGCCTTCTTTAAGCCGTACTTTTTCCGCTCCGTCATTCTGGGGTCTCTCGTCAGGAAACCGGCTGCCTTGAGGGCGCCGCGGTTTTCCGGATCTGATTCGCACAGTGCTCTGGAGATGCCGTGGCGCAGAGCACCGGCCTGTCCAGTGAATCCGCCGCCGTGAACGGTGGCAACGACATCGAATTTCGCTTCTGCGCCCACAAGACCCAGAGGTCTTCTGACTTCGCGCTTCAGGATCTCCATGCCGAAATAGTCGTTCAGATCTTTTTTATTGATGGTGATGCTTCCTTTGCCGGGGATCAGTCGTACTCTGGCAACGGAAGATTTTCTTCTGCCTGTTCCGCAGTATTGTATTTTAGCCATTTCAGTTTCTCCCTTCGCTTAGAAATCCCAGATTTCCGGTTTTTGAGCTTCGTGCTTATGTTCCGGACCTGCGTAAACCTTCAGTTTCTTATACATCTGTCTGCCAAGGGGCCCCTTGGGCATCATGCCCTTGACAGCGTGACGGATAATTTCGTCGGGTTTCTTTGCCTGCAATTTCTCGAAGGTGATCTCGCGAAGACCGCCCGGAAAACCGGTGTGGTGCTTGTAGATCTTTTCTTTTCTCTTCTTTCCCGTTACGTGAATGTGCTCGGCGTTGATCACGATCACATAATCGCCGGTATCCAGAAACGGAGTGTAGGTGGGTTTTTTCTTTCCGCGAAGGATCGATGCGGCTTCCGTCGCCAGACGTCCCAGAGTTTTTCCCTCTGCGTCCAGCACATACCATTTTCTTTCGATCTCGGAAGGCTTTGCAATGTAAGACGACATTTGGACCTCCTTGCCTACTGGGATGGGATCTCCATCTTGTTCGGCGCCTACTCTGATGAGTGCCGCTCATCGGTTTCAGCACTGCAAACTGTAACTGCTCGGCCGCGGCAGCAGAACTGCCTGTGCCTTTGGAAAACTTGCGCCTTTGCTGTGACGCAAAGGTTATATTAATCCAGAGTGCTTGAAATGTCAAGCAAAACTATTCGTTTTTGAGTCCCTCCAGAGCGGACAGATTCATGGCCCGCTTGGCCGGATAATAACCGGAAGCCAGCCCGATGAACGTGGCGAAAAGGAGGGCACTGCCGCTCACCCAGTAAGGGATCACAGACACCACCGATCCGCTGCTCCCCATGGAGCCCAGGAATCCCTGCATAAAAGGCAGCAATACCGTGTTCAGCATCAAAGAAATGATGTAGCTGAAAACCAATCCAGCCAAGCCGCCGAGAAATCCGATCATGCCTGCTTCCAGCAGGAACATCTTGCGGATATCCCGCAGATTGGCGCCGATCACTTTCATGACCCCAATCTCCTTCGTCCGCTCGTAAATGGACATGATCATGGTATTGGCGATGCCCAGCGCAGCCACCAGAAGAGAAATGGCGCCGATGCCGCCCAGGATGCCCTGGATCATGGCAGCCGTTTCTTTCATGCTTTCCAGCCAGTCGTTAAGGCTGTAGGTCTCGAAGCCCATCTCATCCCGAATCGCGTCGCACACGCCACCCACATCGTTGATGTCATCCACATAGACCAATGCCTGCTGGTAGACGGTCTTGCCGCCGGTAATCACTTCGCCGTTGGCTTTTCGAATCTCTGTCTGTATTTCTTTCAGCGTGTCCAGGCTCATGTAGGCCCGGTAGGAGGATTCGTCATTTTCTGCAGCCAGCAGACCGACGCCCTGTCCTTTGTATGTCTCGTACCGGATATCTCCTTCACCCTCCTGGGAAGTCCCGTAGCTCCAGTCGCCGGTCAGGATCAGATCCGTGGTGATCACGTCCACCGTAGGTTCGCCTCCGCCCCAACGGGAACCTTGCTGCTGACGGGGGTTGTAGAACCAGCTGGCCACGTTTTGCCCGAAGACCACTGCATATTTGTCTCCAGACTCCAAAAGACGTCCTTCCGCTACTTCAAAGCCAAACTTTTCCATCGTTTCGGGCCGAATTCCATACATCGAGGTGCTGCAGACCATCCGCCCGATCCCGAGAGTCAGATATTGTTCAATAACCGGCGTTACTGCCGTTACACCGGAAATCGCTTCGATGGCGGTAATGGTCTTGTCATCCAACTCCGTTGCGTTCCCGCTGGAGTCCATGCCCCGGCCGTACCCGTAGACCTGGACCGTGTGCAGGTTGCCATAAGATTCGATCTGCTCTTGGTAGTTGGCGCTGAGGCCGAAGCCGATGGAGAGCATCACAACAATGGCACAGGTGCCCACGACCACGCCAATGATGGCTAAGATGGTTCGGGTCCGCCGACGCAGCAGATTCCCCGCGCATAGTTCAATGATATCTCTGTTATTCATTCAGATCAAACTCCTCGTCGCGCACCAGTTTTCTTCTTTTTCTGTATTTAACGACACCGAAAACTGCCGCCGCACCCACCAGCATAATGCCTATCGTTTGCCAGGTATTCATACTGCTAACGGGCATCTCAGGCTGCGGCATGTTGGGGTCTTCTTCCCATACCATGGCTTCACCCACCTGAAAAACAAAGGTTTTCTCGACAATCTGCTCCGCACCTGCGGCATCCTCAAACACAAAGGTTACTTTGCCATTCAAAGGCCCCGGTCCGTTTGTGAAAAAATTGATACTGTAATAATCGCTTTTTCCTGACGCCATGTTCCCCACATACATAGTGGCAGAACCATCCACCATAAAGTCGCCTTCAGCGGTAACTCGTAGATTCGAAAGCTGAGTCTTTCCCATATTGTAATAATTGACATTCAGATAGCCCATCTGGCCGGCTGTCAGATATCCAGGATCCAAAATATCATCGACCACCAATCTTGTTTCCTGAATCACGGGAATGGAGATGATGTCGTTGGCAGTATGGGTCCCGCCGGCGGTGTCTTCATAGCTCATCGTAACAGTTACCGTGCTCGTACGCTGTTCGGCGTCCTTTTTTGCCGCAAGATGCATTTGGTGGGTAACGGTGCTGCCGGCAGGAATCGAAGGCACATAATATGAGTTGCTGGTGCCCACAGGAAGGAAGGCACTATCATCGCTGGTGACGGTGACTTTGATATTCTGCAGGGCCGTACCAGCACTGGTATTGTTCAGTGTCAAGGACAGATGAAACTCGCCGCCGGCCCGGACCGGTTGTCCGCCATAACTGTAGGCAGAAACCATCAGTTGCGGATTTATTCCGCCCCCACCGCCCTGAATCATAGTTCCGCCGTACTGGGACACAGTCTGGGTGCCGTCCGCATTGCCCGCTGATATTTCAAAAAGGGCATATTCTCCGCCCTTCTGTGAATTCAAGGTAACGGTACAGGTCTGGGAAGCGCCCGGTGCGATCCGGTCGATCAGGAAGACGTTTTTTGTTTTGTTGATCACGCCCTCGGGCACTTTCAGCTCTGCTTTGACGTTGATCGCGTCGAAAGTGCTTTGGTTGCGAAGGGTAAACGACACGGAAAAATCACTGCCGGCCGAAACGGATTCGGGCGTTTGGACACCAGTGATCTCCAGATCCAGATTGCCCGAGCCACCTGTCCCGGCTACCGGCACGTAAACCGTTTCTTCCAGGCTGATCTCGGTGTTGGAGGTGTTCAATCCTGCGATCCGTACCGTCACGGGGTAACTCTTGCTTTCCAGATCGCTGTCCGCGGCGATGGGATATTCCGCCACGTAAGTGCTGCCGATGGACAGGTAGCCCGCATTGATCGTGGCGGCTCCGCTGGCGATGGACAACCCGTCGGGCAGGGTCAGGCTGATCCTGGCGTTCTTGACTGCCGTATTCCCGCGGTTGAACAACGAAAGCCGAAGCGTCTGGGTCTGGCCTGCCGCCAGGATGTTTCCGCCGGACACGGAATAGTCCACATCGAAAGCAGCCCCTCCCAGGGAAGAAAAGCTGTCCACGTTTCGAGTCACTTCATAGGAAATGTCTCTGGAACCAAGTACATCGCCGCTGCCGTCAACGGCGATGGCTTTGGCGGTCAACGTATGCTCGCCCACAGACGTTCGTTTGTCAATACTTATACCGATCCGGATATTTTCATGGGTCTGTCCGCCAGTATATGTAGAGCTTATTGATTCCACCGAAATATTACTGGTGTCTGCCGTAAGGACTATCTTAAAGTCGCGTCCACCCGCTGCAGATCTCGCAGTAAGATTGATCACATCAGTGTCTCCCTGCATCGCTCTGAAGCCTTCTACACGCTCGAACGTGACCTCGGGTGCTGCCAAAGCTGCCGCAGGCGTCAGTGCCACAGCCACCAATGCGGCTGTCAGCATCAGGCCGATCCTCTTAATACTGTTCTTACTCTGCTTTTTCATCTTCTCTCCCTCTGACTTCCCTTTTGACTATATTTCCATCCTGTATCGTAAGGATCGTATCTGCGTATTCGGCGATGGTCCGGTCGTGGGACACCAGGATCAGCGTCATGCCGTGCCGGCGCACCTGATCGACGATGATCCCCATCACTTCCTTGGTTGTGTTGGAATCCAGATTGCCCGTCGGTTCATCGGCAAAAAGGATCTTGGGATTGCCCACCAAAGCCCGGGCGATGCCCACCCGCTGCTGCTGTCCTCCGGACATCTGGAAGGGCTTGCGGTTATCGTAGCCTTCCAGCCCCACGGACTTCAGGGCGGCTTTGCCGGCCCGGAGCCGCTTGGACTTTTCTACGCCCCGGAAGGTAAGGGGTATGGTGACATTTTCCAGGGCTGTCATGCTGGGAATCAGGTGATAGGCCTGGAAAATAAAGCCGATGTTCTTTTGACGAAAGAGCGTCACCTGGCTCTCATTCAGCTTGTGAATGGGAATATTGCCGACCCATATTTCTCCCCGGGTCGGCTTTTCCAGTCCGGCCACCATGTTCAGAAATGTGGATTTGCCGGAACCGGAGGTCCCCAGGAAGCACACCATCTCTCCCTTTTGGATATCCAGGTTCACATCGTCCAGAGCCACGACTTTCTCCTGGCCCATTCGGTATACCTTACGTATGTGATCCACGCGGATCAGCGGTTTTTCATTTTTTTGAGTCATAGATCCATTCCTTGTGCCAGAGTCCGAAATGCCGGCTCGGGCCGACGCTCCAAGCGTACTACTCTTTGTAGTACAGGTCAATCCCTTCCCGCAAAGTCAGGGACGCTATCGGTTTAGACGCAGAACCGGCAAAAAAGTTCCGCCGGCTGCCATTTCTTTTGTAAAAAAACCAAAAGAAAAAGGCGGGAGATCCCGCCTTTCGTATTCTCTTATATTTGCACCCGGTGGAAAGTCTTTTTCCCTTTCTTCAGCAGGATGCAGCCATCGCGGAAGAGATCCGCAGTGATCTGCAGTTTCGGATCCGTCACCTTCTCTCCGTCGATGGTCAATCCGCCCTGTTCGATGGTCCGGAACCCCTCGCCATTGCTAGGCACCAGGCCGCATTCCTTCAGAAGCGTCACCACGCCCATTCCTTCGCCTTCGAAGCGGCTCCGGTCAAAAGATGTGGTCGGTACATTGGCCAGCTCGCCACCGCCGCCAAATGCCGCCCTGGCAGCTTCCTGGGCTTTTTCAGCTTCTTCCTGTCCGTGGATCAGACGGGTGACCTCGTAGGCCAGGATCTCCTTGGCCGTATTGATCTGTTCTCCTTCCAGAGAAGATAATCGGTTCACTTCGTCCATGGGCAGGAACGTGAGCATGCGCAGACACTTGTTCACATCGGCGTCCTCGGTGTTGCGCCAGTATTGGTAGAACTCGTAAGGCGAAGTTTTCTCAGGATTCAGCCACAGAGCGCCCTGCTGGGTCTTGCCCATTTTCTTGCCTTCGCTGGTAGTCAGGAGCGCAAACGTCATGCCGTAGACCTGTTTGCCCAATTCCCTGCGGGCCAGATCTGCACCGAAGAGGATATTGGACCACTGGTCATTTCCGCCGAACTGCATTTTGCAGTCCAGATCCCTGGCCAGCACCATGAAATCATAGGATTGCATGAGCATGTAGTTGAATTCCAGAAAAGACAGCCCTTTTTCCAGGCGCTGCTTGAAACACTCAGCCCGCAGCATGCTGTTGACGCTGAAATGCTTGCCGATGTCCCGTATAAATTCAATGTAGTTCAGGGGCAGCAGCCAGGAGATGTTGTTGACGCAAACGGCTTTTCCCGGGTCGGGCTCTTTGTTGACCGTCCCCTTTTCCAACGTGGATCCGGATGGCGTGTGACGGAATTCTTCGTCAAATTCCAAAAACCGTCGAAACAGTCCTTCGAAGAGGAGACAGTTCTCCCGGATCACCTGGGGCGTCATCATCTGGCGCATGTCCGTCCGCCCGGAAGGATCGCCCACCATTGTGGTTCCGCCGCCGATGAGCACGATAGGCGTATGACCGTACTTCTGCATGTACATCATGATGATGATCTGCATAAAGTGACCTACGTGAAGGCAGTCCGCCGTCGGATCGAATCCGATATAGAATTTGATCTTCTCTTTCCCAAGAAGCTCCCGGATCTCGTCGTCGTGGGTGGTCTGCTCAATAAAGCCGCGCTCCCTGAGCACGTCGAACACGTTGTCGTGGCTGCTGATATTGTCGGGTATAAAATTCATGATCCTTCTCCGTTGTCAGTTATTTTGTGCCATAGAGTCTGTCTCCGGCGTCGCCCAGGCCGGGAACGATGTAGGCGTGATCGTTCAGATTCTCGTCCTTGGCTGCGATAAAAATGTCCACATCCGGGTGGGCCGTCTGGAGTACTTCGATCCCTTCCGGCGCAGCGATCAGGCACATGAAGATGATCTTCTTTCCGCCGCGCTGCTTGATAAAGTTGATGGCCGCGGCTGCCGAACCCCCGGTGGCCAGCATGGGATCTACGACGAAGATCTCCCGCTTTTCGATGTCGGAGGGCAGCTTGCAGTAGTATTCAATGGGCAGATGGGTCTCGGGATCCCTGTACAGACCGATGTGTCCGACCTTGGCGTTGGGGATCAGGGCCAGCATGCCGTCTACCATACCCAGCCCGGCACGAAGGATCGGAACGATGGCGATGTCCTCGCCTTTCAGCATGTTCATGGTCGTTTGACACATCGGCGTTTCGATCTCCACGGGCTGAAGCGGAAGGTTTCTGGTAGCCTCGAAGGTCATAAGCATGGCGACTTCCCGAACCAGCTCTCTGAAATCTTTTACCGATGTTTCCTTTTTGCGCATCAGCGCCGTTTTATGCTGGATCAGCGGATGATCAAAAACGTATACTCTTCCCATATTATCTCCTTCTGCGCATTCCTCTGCGCGCCTCGATTTCTTCTGGCCGGGCGGGATCACATCTCGTCCAGCAGTCGGACACGCCTGGCGTGCCGGTCTCCTTCAAATGTATGCTCCAACCATGTATCCACGATCTCCACGGCTTCAGCCGGGGCCAAAATGCGCCCGCCCAAGGCCAGGATGTTGGCATTGTTGTGCTTCTTGGCCATTTCGGCCATAAAGCAATTGGTCGCCACGGCGCAGCGGATCCCTTTTACTTTGTTGCAGGCGATGGAGATCCCCACCCCGGTGCCGCAGAAGGCGATGCCGCAATCGGCTTCTCCGGCCATGATCGCTTCGCCGATGCATTTGCCGTAGACCGGATAATCCACCGATTCTTCGGAATGCGTTCCCAGGTCCACCACGTCAAAGCCTCTTCCGATCAGGTACTTTTCGATCTCTTCTTTCAGCGTAAACCCGCCGTGGTCACTGGCCAGTGCAATTTTCATTTTAATACCTCCTCGATCCGATACCCTGCTGCTTTGAGCATCCGGTTCATGATGGAAAAGCCTACGGAATCCTCTGCGGAAACCGCCGCTGCCAATATCAAGTCCACACCGGTCTCGTCCATCTGACGCAGCCGGNNCGCCAGTCTCGTCCATCTGACGCAGCCGGGAAAAGAATTCCCTGGCCACCAGCCGCTTTTCTGCCTGCCCATAGAGCAGTGTCCCTACTTTCTTGCCTGCTGCTTTTCCCTGCAAACGACGCTCCTCAATGGCCCTGGCAACGGCCTCGGGTTCCCCTTTGAATACGATCATCTCTGCCTGGGGCGCATAGTGCCGGTACTTCATGCCCGGCGCCCGGGGCGCCGTCTCCGGGTCCAGAGGTCTGATGATCGCCGGGTCGTATGTGACGGGCTGTCCCAGTGCAGATTCCAGCTCTTCCGGGGTCACCAGGCCGGGCCGCAGGATCAGGGGAATGGGGCCTGTCAGATCCAGCACAGTGGACTCGATGCCCACGCTCGACGGATCGCCTGCGATAATGGCGTCGATCCGCCCGTCCAAATCGTTCCGCACGTGCTCCCAGCAGGTGGGGCTGGGGCGGCCGGACAGGTTGGCGGAAGGCGCTGCCACCGGCGTCTGGGCCAGACGGATCAGTTCCAGAGCGACTGCATTGTCCGGTATCCGGAGCGCTACCGTGGAAAGTCCGCCGGTCGTTGCATCGGGTACGGAAGCTTTTTTGCGGACCACCATGGTCAGGGGGCCGGGCCAGAATCGCTGCGCCAGCTTGCCGAAGGATTCCGGGAGTGCTTCCGCCAGCAGGAATGCTTCTGAGGGATGGGCCAGATGGATGATCAGTGGATTGTCCGAGGGCCTTCCTTTGGCTTCGTAGATCAGCGCTGCTGCGCTGGGGTTCATGGCGTCGCCACCCAGGCCATAGACCGTTTCCGTTGGAAATGCCACCAGTCCCCCTGCGGCGATGATGTCTGCAGCCAGACGAAGATCCCTGGGGCTCACAGTGAGCAGTTGCGTCTTCATCGCTACAGCTTCTTCAATTTATCAGCCTGGTCTCCGGTGATGAGCGCATCGACGATCTCATCGATGTCCCCGTCCAGAAAGCCGTCCAGTCGATAGATCGTCATACCGATCCGATGATCGGAGACCCGCCCCTGAGGGAAATTATAGGTGCGGATGCGCTCGGACCGGTCACCGCTTCCCACCTGGTTCTTCCGGACTTCCGACTGCTCTTCGTGCTGCTGTAGCTGCTGCATGTCGTAGAGACGTGCCCGCAGAACGCCGAAGGCTTTATCTTTATTTTTGATCTGCGATTTCTCGTCCTGGCAAGTGACCACCAGTCCCGTGGGCACGTGTGTGAGCCGGACGGCCGAATCCGTGGTATTGACCGACTGGCCGCCGTGGCCGCTGGAGCGATAGACATCCACCCGAACATCGTTGGGATCCAGATCCACTTCCACGTCATCCACTTCCGGGAGGACTGCCACCGTGGCCGCAGAGGTGTGTATTCGCCCCTGAGACTCGGTTTCCGGCACTCTTTGGACCCGATGGACCCCAGACTCGTATTTAAGGCGGGAATAAGCTCCTTTTCCCTTGATGATCATTACGGCTTCCTTGACGCCGCCAATGCCCGTATCGTTTAGATCCGTAAGCTCGGTCTTCCAACCTCTCCGTTCCGCATAGCGCGTATACATGCGCAAAAGGTCCGCACCAAAAAGGGCCGCTTCATCGCCCCCCGTTCCGGCTCTGACTTCCATGATCACGTTCTTGTCATCCTTGGGATCTTTGGGGATCAAAGCGATCTGGAGTTCCTGGACCAGAACATCTTTCTTTTCTTCCAGTTCCCCGAGCTCCGCCTTGGCCATGGACCGCATCTCCTCGTCCAGTCCGCTTTCCTCCAGCATTCCCCTGGTATCGGACAGATCCTGAAGCACTTTTTTATATTCCCGGTATTTGGAAACGATGGACTCCATGTCGCTGATCTCCTTGATGTGCTTCTGCCAAACCGCTTGGTTGGCGATCACATCCGGATCCGAGACGGTCATGCTCAGCTCGTCGTATTTTTCCAGTAAAAAGTCTAACTTTTGAAACATATCGATTCCTGTGATTCTTTCCGTTGTTATTTTTCGCAAACTCGAAAAATTATAGCACATCTCCCTGGCTTTCGCAACGCATAACGACCTCCGGTTCATTCTGTGAGTGTAGGATTACAATACATGTGTTA
>DPKU01000211.1 GCA_003542355.1 Clostridiales bacterium
GCATTCTGAAGAAAAGCTTGATACATGAAAATGCCCGCCGTACGGCGGGCACTGCTGTTGGGCACAAGCGTCTACGGAAAGAGATTTATCGCTGTGGAGCATCTTCCGAAAGGCCGCAGAAGCTGAGTGCAGCAGAAAGATAGACCTTATAGCTTTCTTCCAGGGCGGCGGGATCCAGGCATTCATCCTTCGAATGCGCCAGCGTCAGGTCGCCGGGCCCATAGACCACGACAGGCATTTTACCGTAGTAGCCAAAAAGGCCCGCATCGGTCCAGCAAGGGCATCCCGTCAGGCGGGCCGGCTTGCCGGACACCTCTTCCAGGCTCTCCTTCAGGATCTGCACCAGAGGCTCGTCTTCCGTTTGCTCCATGCCCTGATGGACGTAGCCGCTCTTCATGACGCTGCTGTCCAGGACCTTAAGCGTGCAACGAAAGTCCGGATCCTCCTGCTGAAGCTGCTGGACGATCTCAGTGAGCTCCCGGTACATGCTCTCGTAGGTTTCCAACCCCGGAATGAATCGACGGTCCATCTGCACGACACATTCCCCGGCTACGGTGGAGAGCTGGGTGCCGCCCCGGATAACGCCGATGTTCAACGTGGGGCATCCCATAAATGGATGACAACGCTCCTTCAACCGTGGCGCAAGCTGATCCTGGAGGACTTGGATGAGCCGGGTCGCCTTGATGATCGCATTGACCCCTTCGTCCTGCCGGCCTCCGTGAACCGTCTTGCCGTGGAGCGTAAATTCGAACCACTCCAAACCTTTCTGCGCGATGGCGATGGCGTCGCGTCCCATGGCTTCGCCTACGATGACGGCATCGGCGCGCAGCCCGCTTTCCAACAAAGCGATCGTGCCGATGCTGCCTTCTTCTTCGTCGGCAACAGCGGAAAAGATCAATTCTCCGGAAAGAGCTGCATTCGTTCGCTTCATGGCAATGAGGACGCCCATCATCGCCGAAAGCGCGCCCTTCATATCCGATGTGCCACGACCATACAGCATTCCGTCTTTCATGTGAGGCTCAAAGGCCCGGGACATATCGTAGGCAGGCACCGTGTCCATGTGTCCGTTGAGCATCAGAGATCGGCCGGTCCCGGCACCGGGCAGACGGGCGATCACATTGCAGCGGCCTTGTCCCAGATCCTGGATCCGGCATTCGATGTGTTCCTTTTGCAGCAGATCGACGACATAGTTCGCAACAGCCTGTTCCTGCATCGGAAGGCCGCTGTAAGAAGGAATCGCCACCAGATCGGACGTCCAGCGAAGCAATTCTTCGCCCTGCACGGCACCGAAAAGGGCTCCTGCTTTATCATCATTCATACGTTCACTCTTTCCCCCGTCATGTTTTCTATGTTTTTCTTATATTCTTCCTGGACCGGAAAGCATGCTACCGAATGCCCTGCAGACAGCTCCATCAACTCCGGTTGTTCCAACCTGCAGCGCTCCGTTGCCCGGGGACACCGGCTGGAAAACTTGCAACCCATAATCTCGACTGCCGCATTGGGGGTCTCCCCCTCCAGGACCGGCCGTTCACCTTCCCGGGTCTGCCCCGGCACGGGCATGATGGCCATGAGCGCCTGGGTATAGGGATGCAGGCCCGCTTTGATGATTTCGTCGGCTATACCGATTTCCATGATTCTGCCCAGGTACATGATGGCGATCCTGTCTGAGATCAGCCAGGCCAAAGACAGATCGTGAGTGATGAACAGATAAGCGATCCCCTTTGTGTCCCGGAGGTGGAGCATCAGCTTCAGGATCCCGGTACGGATGGAAGCATCCAGCATGGACACCGGCTCGTCGGCTACGATGAACCGGGGACCAAGGATCAGCGCACCGGCAATGACCACCCGCTGACGCTGGCCGCCGGACAGCTCGTAGGGATAGCGGTAGAAGTAATCGTCCGCCGGCGTCAGTCCGGCCTGCTCCAGGGCTTCCCGGACCCGCTGCTCCCGCTCTTCCGCCGTTTTGACCAGACCGGCCACATCCAAAGGCTCCGCCACGATATCAATAATATAGTGACGGGGATTCAATGCTTGATAAGGATCCTGAAAAATCATCTGTGCATTTTGGCGGAACGCCTTGAGCCCCTCCCGGTCCTGAGGAACGGGAGCTCCGTCGAAGACCACCACGCCCTCTGTGGGCGGAACAAGCTGGAGGATCGTCTTGCCGACGGTGGTCTTTCCGCTGCCGCTCTCGCCCACCAAAGACAGAATTTCACCCTGGTCGATGGCAAAAGTGACACCGTCAACAGCCCGAACGACTTTTTTTTCTTTGGACAGGAGGCCGCTGAAAAATCCTTCTCGGATCTGGAAATGGACCTTCAACCCCTCGACGCGCACCAATGCTTCCCGGACATCCTTCATTGTCTTGCCTCCTTGAGATGACAGGCGACCACATGCTTTCCCCCCACATTGACGGATTCAGGCATCTGAATTTTACAAATATCGCAGGCAAATTCGCATCTGGGATGAAACGCACAGCCGGACGGCGGGTCCAGCAGATTCGGCGGAAAGCCCTCGATACCGTCAGGAACCACCTTCGGGCCCTTTACATTGGGAAAGCAGCCGATCAAACGCTTGGTATAGGGATGCCGGGCATCTTCAAAAATATCCTTGACACTGCCCGTCTCTACGATCTTGCCCGCATACATCACAGCGATCTTATCGCAGGTCTCTCCCAAAATGGCAAGATCGTGGGTAATGAGGATCATGCCCATGGACAGCTCCCTGCGAAGCCGCTCCAGCAAATTAAGGATCTGGGCCTGGATCATTACATCCAATGCGGTTGTGGGCTCGTCTCCGATGATCAGCTTCGGATCGCAGGCCAGCGCCATGGCAATCATAGCCCGCTGCTTCATTCCGCCGGAGAATTCGTGGGGATAATGCTTATACCGATCTGAAGGGATCTCCACCAGATCCAGAAGACCCTTCGTCTTGTGCAGCGCATCGGCTTCGGAAGAATTTTCGTGCAGCACGATGGCTTCCGAGATCTGCTTACCCACGGTCATGACCGGATTCAGGGCATTCATGGCGCCCTGAAAGATGATGGATACGTCTGTCCAGCGCCGCCGGCGCAGCTCGCTCTCCGGCGCAGGGATCACATCCCGGCCGTCCAGCAGGATCTGACCGCCTACGATCCGCCCTTCTTTGGGCAGCAAGCGGGCAATCGACAGGGCGCTTGTGGTTTTACCGCAGCCCGATTCCCCAACCAGACCCAATGCCTCACCGTGCTCCAGATCGAAGCTTACATCGTCCACGGCTTTGAGCATGCCCTTGGAGGTTTTAAAATACGTTTTTAAGTTGTTCACTTCCAGCAGCTTCAAGCCTTTACCTCTCTTTCAGTTTGGGGTTCAGAATTTCGTCAAAGGCGTAACCCATCAGTGTAAAGGCCAAAACTACCGCCACCACGCAGAGCCCCGGCGGCAGGAAATACCACCAGGCACCGGTGCTTGTAGCCCCGGTCTCAAATGCATAGTGCAGCATCATGCCCCAGCTTGCGTGGGCCGGATCGCCCAGCCCCAGAAAGCTCAGCGTCGTCTCCGAGGTGATCGCGGCTGCAGCGATCAGGATCGTGTTGGCAAAGACCAGAGGAAATACGTTGGGCAGAATGTGATGCAGCATGATATGCCCGCTGCCTGCGCCGATCGAAACCGTTCGTTCCACGAATTGATTCTCCCGGACAGAAAGCGTCTGGGAACGAACGACCCGGGCGGTACCTGCCCAGCTTGTGACGCCGATCACCACGATGATATTCCAAATGCTGGTGCCCAGAATGGCCGCCAGGACCATCATAAGCGGCAGCCAGGGAATCACCAGGAAAAAGTCTGTGATACGCATCAGGACGTTATCTATGGCCTTGCCGCTGTATCCTGAGACGATGCCGATGACCGTGCCGATCACCATGGAGATGCCAGTCGCCAATGCCCCGACCAAAAGGGAGATCCGGGATCCGGCGATCAGATAGCCCAGCACGTCCCGGCCCATGTCGTCGGTACCCAGGACGTGACCGGGTCCCGGCGGGTTGAGCATGTCTTCCACCTCTCCGAACTCCAGGACGCTGAAAGGCACCAGCAAAGGTCCGAATATCGCCACGAGAATAAAGAGAAAAAGCACAACGGTACCGAAAAGGGCCATTTTATTGGCCAGCACCTGGCTGACAAAGGCCTTGATCTTGCGTTTTCTCAATTTGGCTTTCACATCATTTTTAGCCATGGCTCAACCTCCCATGCTCTTGACCCGGGGGTCGACCACTTCATAGAGGATATCGGACAGGAAATTGGCCAGGATCACCGTCACGGTAGTGAGCAAAAACACGCCCTGCAGCAATGGATAATCCCGATTGATCAGAGCTCCGTACATCAAGTTGCCCAGGCCCGGCCAGGAAAACACTGTCTCGATCTGGATAGCGCCTCCGACGATCAGGCCCAGGTTGATGGCGATCAGCGTGATCATGGGCAGCATCGCATTGGGCATGGCGTGGCGCCGCAGCACATATCCGTTGGAAAACCCTTTCGCCTTCGCCGTCGTGATGTAATCCTCGGATAGCACATCGATCATGGTGCTTCGCATAGTGATGGCATATTCGCCGATCATCACCATCGCCATACAGGCCATGGGCAGGATCATGTGGCGAACCACATCGTTGATATAAGCCCAGGTGTCTATAAAAACACGTCCCGGCGTCACCATCCCGTTGATGGGGAAAAGCCTCAGGTTGACACAGAAGATCAGGATGAGCATCATACCAAGCCAGAACGTGGGCATGGAATACAGCAGCAGAGAGGTACTCAGCAAGCCGGTATCCAGAGGTTTCCCTCTCTTCCAGGCTGAGACGATCCCAAAGATAATGCCCACTACGATCGCCAGGATCTCCGCAGAACCCAATAGGATGACGGTAGGAAGGATCCGGGAGCCGATCACTTCGGCTACGGGCTTTTTATAGATAAAGGATGTGCCCAAATCTCCGGTGAACAGGTTTTCCAGGTATACAAAAAATTGCTGATACCAGGGCAGATCCAATCCGTACATTTCCCGGATGTTGGCGACCATCTCCGGTGTGGTTTTTCCGCTTCTGGCCAGCATACTTACGATGTCTCCCGGAAGGATCCGGAAGAGGAAGTAGTTGAAGACCAGAACGAAAAAGATGGTGATGGCTGCATAAAGCAGCTTTTTGGCGATACGTTTCTTATTCATGGCGCTTCCTTCGCAAAGCAGGCGGCGGAAACCGCCGCCTGCTCTTGACCGGCTGCTACTGGGCAGCCTTCATGTTCATGTAGTTCCACGCCGTCATGTTCAGGAACAATCCGCCGTTCCCCGCAGGCACTTGGATATAACCCGTCCACTTGTCCGAACGGATGGCCTGGATGTAGTTGTCATAAGCGTAGACGATATAATGGCCGTTCTCGTAGGCGATCTTCTGCATTTCCTGGACCATGGCGATCCGTTCCGCCTCGTCCATGGTGGTCATTTGCTCGTAGAACAGTTCATCGTAGCGAGCGTCGGAATAACCGGTCTCGTTCAGGTTCCACCACTCGTCGGTGATGAAGATCCGGGTGATCACCGAGGGATCCACATCGGCGCCCCAGCCCCAAATGTACATGTCGTAATCACCGGCGTAGATCACATCCACCAGCGCACCACTGTCCATGGTGACCAGTTCCAGTTCGATGCCTGCCAGCGCGCAGCCTGCAGCCATCATCTGGGCGGTCTTCACTTCCGGCGTGTTGTCTGCGATAGAGATCAGTTCAAAGGACAGCTTCGTCCCATCGGCTGCTTCCCGGATGCCATCACCATCGGTATCTTTATATCCCGCCGCTTCCAGCATGTCCGCCGCTTTTTCCGGGTCGTAGATCCGGAGTTCTGCCGGTTTGGGTTCATAATGATATTTATCGCCGGGGTTTACGATGGTCGTGCCCACAGCACCTGCGTCTCCGTAGGCCATGCTCACGATCTTCGCTTTGTCTGTACAATACTCGATTGCGTGACGGACGACCTTATCTTTGAGCAGTGGATGAGCCTCAGGCACTTCGGATTCGGGCCAGGTATTCAAAGCCACATAAGAGAAACCCGGAATGTTGGCCAGGACCAGATCCACTTCTTCGGCGCTTTCCATCTGTTCGATCTGCGCTGCCGTGAGTCCGCTGGTCCCGTCGATTTCACCAAGCAACAGCGCCTGGGCAGCGGTGTCCGCGTTTTCGTACAGCACGAAAACGATGTTCTGGACATCTCCGGGGATCTCCTGGAAATAGTCTGCGTTCTTCGTCAGTTTAATAAAACCTTCGCCTTCGGTGTCAAACCTGAACGGACCGGTTCCGATAGGCGTTTCGTTGCCATAGTTGTACGGGTCATCCAGCCCTTCCCATATGTGTTTGGGCACGATGGGCGAGGTGTTCATGAGCATATTGGCCTTGGGCGCCTCCGTTTTCATCACTACAGTGAAGTCGTCGGGACAGCTGATGTCCACGATCCCTTCGTTGTAGCCGGCATACATGTAGGCTTCCTGTGCCGTGAAAAGCTCATAGGAAAATTTAACGTCTGCCGAGGTAAAGGGTTCGCCGTCATGCCATTTGACGCCTTCGGCCAGGTGGAACGTCCAAGTGCGCTGATCATCGGATACCTCCCAGGTCTCCGCCAGGCAGGGCATCCGCTCCAGCTCCGTATCGTAGCGCACCAGCGGATCGTAGATCAGCAGCAGCAGCTCAAACGATACCGCCATCCAGGATGAAAGCGGATTGAGTGTATCCACTTCTTCGGATAACGCAAAGGTAAAGGTATGACCTTCCTCCACGCTTCCGCCGCCCCCGCAGCCGGCCGCCGAAAACAGCATGGCCAGGGTCAGCAGAATGGCGATCATTTTCTTCGCATTCATTCGACTTGCCTCCTTTATTCCTTTTCTCAGGAAAATCAATCTGCAATGTAGAATTTCTATCTCTAAAGCACTCCGCTTTCAAGAACCTCGAACTTCTTATGATCTGCATCCAGCCGGGTCATAACGCCCATGGGCAGCGTGGCCAGATCATCCGTGTGACCCAAAGGCAACCCATAGAGGACCGGTACGCCCAGATCTTTCAGATAGTATTCAAAAACCTCTTCCACGCTTACATCGGCATAAAAGCCGGGATCATGCTTCCGCGGGACGCAGTCCTTGCATTCGCCCACCAGGACGCCGGCCACACCCTCGAACTTTCCGGCATTGCGCAGATGGGACAGGCTGTGATCGATGATCCAGGGTTCGGTCTCCACTTCTTCCAGAAGCAGGATCTTTCCTGCTGTATCGACTTCGTACCGGGTGCCCAGCGTGGCGCATACCAGCGTCAGATTGCCGCCTGTAAGCCGTCCTTCCGCTTTTCCGGGGGCCATGGCGTAGAGCCACTTTTTTGCATCTGACAGCGGGATCTCGCCCATGGGCGATGTCTGCGAAAGGGCTTTAAAGAAATACTCTTTTGTATAATCCGTCAGATCCTGCGTGTTGAATCGGGACATGCCCGGCCCGTGAAATGTGACCAGATCCGCAAATCGGCCGATCGCCATATGGAGAGATGTC
>DPKU01000099.1 GCA_003542355.1 Clostridiales bacterium
ATGGAATCCACAGATTTCTGCTTGCCCACGACCCCTTCTTCGATCAGGATATCCTTTTGTTCTTTCAATCGATAAATATCCGCCGCATCTCTGATATAGCCTTCGGAGATCAGCGCTTCCACCGCCATGGGGCCAAAGCCTTCCAGGTTCATAGCGTCCTTGCTCACGAAATAGGCCAGGGATCGACTGTCCTTGGCGGGGCAGCGGTCTCCCGTGCAGTAGAGATGCGCGCCGTCCTCCTCCTTGGCGGCCAAAGATCCGCAGACGGGGCACCGGTCGGGCATTATGAATCGCGAGGTGCCTTCCGGGCGCTTTTCCCGTACGACGCTCACCACTTCCGGAATGATGTCCCCCGCCTTCTGGACAAGGACCGTATCTCCGATCCGGATATCCTTTTCATCCATGTAGGCCTGATTGTGCAGCGTTGCCCGCGCAACAGTGGTTTCCGCAAGACGAACGGGCTTAAGCCTGGCAAGAGGCGTCATCCGCCCGGTCCTGCCCACCTGAACTGCGATATCCTCCAATATGGTTTCCTTCTGCTCAGGCGGATATTTGTAAGCGATGGCCCATCGAGGGACTTTGGATGTCATGCCCAGCTGCTGTCGCATGCTCAGATCGTCCACCTTCACCACCGCGCCGTCCAGTGGATAGTTCAGACTGTGGCGGCTTTTCGCAATGTCCTGGATGGCCGACCATACTTCCTCGCTGGTCCGGGCTTCCCGGAGATCCGGGCTCACAACAAACCCCTGATTTTTCAGCCATTCGAGCGTTTCCTTGTGGGATGCAAAAGTCTTACCCTGTGCGATTTCCAGATTGAACGCAAAAAAATCCAGCTGCCGGCGGGCTACGATATCCGGATCCAGCTGCCGCATGGCGCCAGCGGCGCTGTTTCGCCGGTTCTGGTACAGCTTGCCTCCTGTCAGCACCTGCTGTTCATTGGCAGAGGCAAAGCTTTCTGATGACATATACACTTCGCCCCGGAGCTCAAGATAGTCCAGCGGCTCGGGGATCCGGCGGGGAATGCCTCGTACGGCCAGGGCATTCTCATAGACGCTCTCCCCAATGATACCGTCGCCCCGGGTAATGGCTTCTTCCAAAACACCCTTCCGATAGCGCAGGACCAAGGTGAGCCCGTCGATTTTCTTTTCCACCACGAA
The DNA here is from genome assembly GCA_003542355.1 of Clostridiales bacterium. GTDB lineage: Bacteria > Bacillota > Clostridia > Peptostreptococcales > Anaerovoracaceae > UBA10908. The sequence continues at coordinate 1,158 of DPKU01000099.1, forward strand.
CACGACACCAGGCTGCTCTTTGCGGATCCTTTCCACAAAAGCATCCACTTCTTCTTTCGAGAAGGCATCCTGAAGCGACACGATAGGTACATCGTGGGCAGCCTTCCGAAGTGTCCGCTTGACGCCGCCGCCCACGCTGCGGGTGGGGGTATCGACCCGGACCAGCAAGGGATGCGCTTCCTCCAGCTGCCGAAGTTCCACGGACAGGCGGTCGTATTCGTAATCGCTGAGCTCAGGGTCGTCCTCTTCGTAATACAGTCTGTTGTGATGATCGATGAGCTCGTAGAGTTCATCCATTCTTTCCTTGGCGTTCATTGATCTTCCACCTTGTGCATCGGAGCCAGATCCTTGGCCAGCTTCTTGGTTCCGTGAGCATCAAAAATGACGGTCAGAACGCTCCCCGAAGCATCGATCACTGTGCCGGCGCCGAACTTTTCGTGGTGTACCTTCTGCCCGGCAACCACGTCCTTCCCGGCCAGGGTCTGACGTTCGTCCGCTTTGCCCCGAGTCGCCTTGATGCTTGCCAGGGGGGATACATAGGGCCCTTCCGAATAGGGTGCTTTCGTATCATAGCGCGCAAAGGAGGTGCCTGCAGATTTTTTATCATAAACCGCATCCCCTCCCATCACACTGCGGTCGATCTCCTTCAAAAATAGTGATTCGCTCGTCAGCTCCGTCTTACCGTAGAGCATCCGCCATTCTGCACTGGTCAGGAACAGCATCTTTTTTGCCCGGGTCATGCCGACATAACAGAGTCGCCGCTCTTCTTCCATCCCTTCACCCTTATCGATGGTGCGATAGCTTGGAAAGATTCCGGTCTCCATGCCAGGAATAAAAACCACAGAAAATTCCAGCCCCTTGGCGGAGTGCAGTGTCATCAGCGAAACCGTGTCTTCCCGGGGATCGTGGTTGTCCACATCGGCCAACAGCGTCAGCTCTTCCATAAAGATCTCCAACGTCAGGGTTGCGCCCCGTTCATTCTTCTCTTTTTCCTTCTCCGTAATGACAGATTTGAATTCCATCAGGTTCTCGATGCGACTGTCTGACTCCACGGTGTTCTGCTCTTCCAGAGCCGTCAAATAGCCTGTTTTGACCAGGATGGCATCATAGAGATCCAGCACGCTCATATTGGCTTGTTCGATATGCAATCCATCGATCGCCGACACGAAAGCATGCAGACTCTCCGCCGTTTTATTCGGAAAGCTGTCCACGATCTCCCGATCCTTCAATACTTCCATCAGGTTCTGACCCCGAACCGCCGCCAGTGTTCGCAGGCTTTCCTGGGATTTGGCGCCCAATCCTCGCTTGGGTTCATTGATGATCCGCATCAGCCCTGCATCATCCCGGGGGTTCACCACCAGTCTCATGTAGGCCAGAATATCCTTGATCTCTTTTCGGTCGTAGTAGCGCAATCCCGAGAGCACTTGATAGGGGATCCCCTTAGCCGACAAGGCCTCCTCAAATCGCCTGGACTGGACATTCGTCCGATAGAGAACGGCAAAATCCGAAAAGGTAAGCTTCGGGTCTTTGCGCATCAACGCCTCGATGCGGCCGCCGATATAGCGGGCTTCCTCTTTATCGTCGGAAGCTCTGTAGTATTGGATCTTCTCACCTTTGTCTGCCCGGGTCCACAGCTTTTTTGCCTTGCGGCCCCGGTTCCGGGAAATGACGCTGTGGGCACCTTCCAGGATATATGCGCTGGACCGGTAATTTTCCTCCAGCTTGATCACTTTAGCGCCCGGAAAATCCTTTTCGAACTCCAGGATATTGCGGATATCCGCGCCCCGCCATTGATAGATGCACTGATCGTCATCGCCGACTACACAGATGTTTCCGTGCTGCTCGGCCAGCATTTTGACCAGCTTATACTGCAGCAGGTTTGTGTCCTGATATTCGTCCACCATCAGGTACTGAAACTTCTTTTGAAAATACGAAAGGATCTCCTGGTTGTTCTCCAGCAGCTGTACCGCCCGCAGGATTAGATCGTCAAAATCCATGGCATTGTTCTTTTTCAGGACTTTTTCATAGCGGTCGTAGAGCTCCGCCAGCTCCTGATATCCCGCCTGTCCGCCGGTATCGCGCCGGTATTGTCCGGGTCCGATGGCCTGCTCCTTCGCATTGGAAATTTCGCTGATCACGTAGGCAGGCGCAAACCGCTTGGGGTCCAGCTCCAACTCTTTTAATAGCCCCTTGATGATGGATTTCTGATCGACAGGATCGTAGACCACAAAGTTTTTTGCATAGCCAGCCTGTTCGGGATGCAGGCGAAGCATGCGCAGACATGCTGAATGAAACGTCTGGATCCACATACCCTGTACCGAACCCACCAGGACTTCCACCCGCTCCCGCATTTCTGCCGCAGCTTTGTTGGTGAAGGTGACCGCGAGGATGGAACGTGGGTCCACGCCGGCATCTCTGATCATGTATGCGATGCGATGGGTCATGGTACCGGTCTTTCCGCTGCCTGCTCCGGCCAGGATCAGCAGGGGGCCTTCCAGCGTTGTGGCGGCTTCGTATTGCTGTGGATTCAGTTTCTGTAAATAGTCGATCATCGTTCCTCCTTATGACACTCTACCTCAAATTATAACATAAAGAAACAGCCTGGAGGGCTGTCTCTTTTGATTTTTATCCCGTTTTCCGACGGTATCAGTTGCCACACTCAATAGAGATCTCATTAAAGGTTTTCAGCAGCGAATCGATGGTGCAGGAATCTTTTCCTGTCTCCCGGGTATCGATGACGGACCGGCCCTCGTGCATCATCACCAGGCGGTTGCCGTATTCCACCGCAAAGCGCAGATTGTGGGTGACCATCAGCGCCGTCAGCTGCTTTTCTTCGATGACGCGCAGCGTCAGTTCCATGACGGTCTCCGAAGACCGGGGATCCAGGGCAGCTGTGTGCTCGTCCAGGATCAGCAGGTCGATAGGCGTCATGGTAGCGATCAGAAGGGCCAGCGCCTGACGTTGCCCTCCGGACAAAGCGCCTACGAGGATATCCAGCTTGTCCTCCAGGCCCAGCTGGAGGAGCTGCAGCCGGCTGCGATAATAGTCAGCCCGCTTCTTATTGACACCTTTGCGCAAGCCAAAGGATCCGCCCTTGTTGTCAGCCAGAGACAGGTTCTCCATGATGGTCAGATTCGGACAGGTCCCTGCCGCGGGATTCTGGAATACTCTGCCGATGTTGGCTGCGCGTTGGTGTTCCGGCATTCCGGTGATGTCTTTGCCATTAAGGTAGATTCTTCCCCGATCTGCGGAAAGGCTGCCGCAGATCACGTTGAGCAGCGTGGTCTTTCCGGAGCCGTTGGACCCGACGATGGAAACGAAATCTCCGGGTTCTGCCGAAAAATGGAACCCGTTGAAAACGGCGATCTCGTTTACCGTTCCCGGGTTGAAGTTCATGTGGAGATCATCCACCCGGATCAGAGGCTCCTTACGATCGTTTTGCAATGCGCTTTCCCCCTTTCCGGTTGATTTTCTCCGATACGATGGCTGCGGTAAGAAGCACGGCCATCAGAAGTTTCAGATAGCTGTTGGGCAAGCCCAGCTGAAGAGCGATCATCAGACAGGCTTTGTAGAGAATGGATCCCAGCACAGCCATGGTAACGAAACGGAAAAACCCCAGACGGCGGAATACGCTGATCCCGATGATCACGGAAGCCAGCGCCATGACCACCATCCCTTTGCCGGAGTTGATGTCAGCATTCTGATTCAGCTGTGCCAGGATACAGCCGGCCAGGGCAGTACAGCCGTTGCCGATGGCCAGGCCCAGGATCTTCATGGAACCCGGATCCCTGGCCAGATTCACCACATACTGACTGTTGTCGCCGGAGGCCCGAAGCAGCAGTCCGTTCTTCGTAGAAAGATACCAATCCAGGGCGTATTTAACCGCTATGGCGATCAGCGCAACCATGATCAGCTGCCGATGAGGGAAAAGCCCTTCCGGCAGCAGCTTTACAGGCCCGGAGTTGAAGATCGTGTCCAGATTGAAGAATTGTTTGATCGCCGAGCCTCCGGTAAGGATCAAATTCACCGACCACATGGCCGTCATAACAAGGATGCCCGAAAGCAGATCCGTGATGCC
>DPKU01000004.1 GCA_003542355.1 Clostridiales bacterium
CGGCTCAGATCCAGCGGGTCCCGCTTTACAGATATCTGAATCCCGGAGAGATCAAGACCATTCCGCTGCCCACGTCGGACATGTTCGCTGGCGGCAGCTACGAGAAGGATACCATGCCCATGCAGGAATGCACGGTGATCCCATATAAAGTGGACAGCATCGCTGAGGCGACCCATATCCTGTGCAAAATGTACAAGATCCTGCCGGAAGTGATCAAGGAATACCAGGGTGGCCGGCGGGCGGAGCCGGGGATCCAATCGGCGTTCGTGTGTCCCAGTCCTGATTTTATGGTGGCGTTTGATCTGCTGTACGAAACAGCGGTTCGTGCCGGCTGCGAAGAGAAGATCGCTTTCCATGCCGACTGCGCCTTCAGTGAGATCTACGTCCCAGAACGGGGCACTTACAATTATCTGGGCAAAGAGATCGACCTGGATGAGATGCTGGGACGATTAAAAGCGCTCACGGAAAAATATCCGTTCCTCTACGTGGAAGATCCGGTGGACGAAAACGACTGGGCGGGCTGGGTGAAGGCCGCAAAAGTCCTGGACAAAACCGTTCTCTGCGGAGATGATCTTACGGTGACACGCGTCGATCGGATTCAGAAAGCCTTGGATCTGGGGGCCTGCGGTTCCTTTGTCTTTAAGCCCAACCAGGTGGGAACCGTCACCGAGGCCATGGATGCCCAGAGGTTTGCTATCGATCAGGGCATGTTCTCTGTTCCTTCCATTCGGGCCGGCGGCGTGAACGACGATCCGGTAGCCGACATGGGCATTGCCGGCGGCGCGGCAGCGATCAAGCAGGGACCGCCCAAGAATGGGCAAGCCATCCACATCATCAATACCCTCACCCGTGCGGAAGAGGAGATCATCGGGGCAAAGCCCTTCGATTTTACGCCGTACATACGGTTTTAAGCAAGAATCCAACAAAAAAGAGACCGCTTCGGCGCCGATACAACATCCGAAGCGGTCTCTTTGATTCTTATTGTCTTTCTTTTAACAATTTCAGGGCTGCCTCCTCTTCGAGGGGTTTGCTGAACAGGTATCCTTGTATTTTATCGCATCCACAGTTCAATAGATACTGGCGCTGCAGTTCGTGCTCCACTCCTTCTGCAACGACATAATGGTCGAATTTGTGGGCGATCGAAACGATATCACAGGTAATGGTCTTTTCCAAATCGTACAACATCAGGTTGTCGATAAAGCGCTTATCGATCTTAAGGCAATTGACGTTCAATTCCCGTTCCCGGGCCAAAGAGGAATAACCTGTCCCAAAATCGTCGATGGCGATGTGGATCCCGGAATTCTTTAGTACGCCCAGGATCCGGTTGATCTCCTGATAGTTTGAGGCAAAGATCGATTCTGTGATTTCCAGCATAATATTTCCCGGATGGATCCCGGCTTCCCGGATCATATCAAACAACGTATCGCAGAAATCGCTTTTCAGCAGCTGCATGACGGAGATGTTGATCGATACGCTCAGTGTGGAAAAGCCGCTGTCTTTTAATCTGTTCAGGAAGCGAAAAGCCTGCAAAATGATTTTCTGACCGATCGGGAGGATGAGTTTCGTTTTTTCGGCCAAGGGGATGAATTCCATGGGAGATACGGGTCCAAGCGTACTTGTTTTGAGTCTGGCCAGGGCTTCGAAGCTGCTGATCTGATTTGTGTGCAGATCCAGGATCGGCTGATAGTGCAGATAGAGCTCCTCTGTGTCTTCTTCGGCAATCCGTGCCAATGTCTGTTTGATTTCTTCTTCCCGGTTGATCTGTCTTTCGAGCTCGGCATCGCAATAGGTAATGCCGGAGTCTCCTTCGGCTGCATCGACGGCTCTTTCTGATGCGATCAGAAGTTTTTTCAGCAGTTGGTCCACATCGCCGGCGCCGTGGAGATCGATTTCGACCACTCCGATCCCAGCGCTTATTCTTTCCGTTGCGAGCACTGAATTCAAAACCCGGGCAAGGGATTCACAAAATTCTTTCAACACATGGGCCGTGGGCGCCTCCTTCATATAGAAAACAAACTGGTTTTCATTCGTATTGAACAGCGCGCAAAGTTCGGAACAGTATTGGCAAAGGGTATCGGCGACTTTCTTGATCAAATCCTGACTGTAGTGGAATCCGTAGGTCATGGTCAGGGTCTGGATCGCACTCAGGTTGATGCCGATCAGCGCGCTTTTGCCGGCGGAGGGCTTCAGCGCATCGTGATCGAGGAGATTTTCCAGGTAGCTGCGGTTGTAGAGGCCTGTCCAACGATCGTGGTCGTTGTTGTACCGAAGGGTGTTCTCGCTTTCTTTTCGATCGGAAATGTCCAGTATGATCCCTTCCAGGGCTTCTAACTCTCCCTGCTCGTTGCTGACGCCTTGGCCAAGCTCCATGACCCATTTTCGCTTCCCGTCAGCCGTGATGATCTGATACTCATAGTTGAAAGGGGTTTGCGCATCTATGGTTTTTGTCCATTCTTCCCAAAGAAGATCCCGATACTCCGGTGCGATCACTTCGCTGAAGGACAGATCTTTATTGCCGATGAAGCTTTCCGGTGCATACCCTGTCAGTTCCAGACAGCCATCGGAGACAAATTGCATCGTCCAGTCAGCATCGTAATTGCATCGGTAAGCAAGTCCGGGCAAATGGGAAAGCAACACCGCTTTGCTTCGCTCGCTTTCGACCAGGGCCTTTTCCATGGTTTTACGCCGGGTAATGTTCTGCACCAGACAAATATACTTGTACATATTCTGGTCCACGATCTTTAGCGTTGCTGCGATCAAGCTGACCCATACGATGGAGCCGTCCGGTCGGATATATCGCTTTTCCATGGCGTAACTGTCTATTTTCCCAGAGAGAAGGTCCTGATAGTTTCTGATTTCTGTGATAAAGTCGTCTGGATGTGTAAAGCTGTCCCAGCCGACTTCCAGAAGCTCCTGCTGCGTTCTGCCTGTGATTTTTTCATACATTGGATTTACTGTAAGGAATTTCGTCACCCCGCCCAATCGTGGCTCCTCGCCGCCGGAAATGGCGATGCCGATGGGTGACTGGTTGAATATCACATCAAAGGTCAGTCCCTGTTCATGAAGATCCCGAACAAGGAGCTGCTGGATCCGGATCAGCTCTAAATGGATCTCGATCCGTGCTCTTAAAGAGGCCATTTGAATGGGCTTTCTGATATAATCCACTGCGCCCAACTTCAACCCCATGAGCTCATTTTCCAATTCATCATAGTTTGTTAGTATGATGGTTCGCAGCTTATGTTCATTGGGTTCGGTGCCCAAAGTCGAAAGAACTTGAAATCCATCCATCCCCGGCATGTTCAAGTCCAGGATCATCAAATCGATGTCTCCGTGCTCGCGAATCCGATCCAGCGCTTCTTTGCCATCGGAGGCAGTCAATACGTTGAACTCCCTGAGCATGTTTTGAATGATGAGGCGATCCGAAGCAGAATCGTCGACGACTAAAATTTTTGCTGGCATGTTGTCCTCCTCCATTGAATGCAGTTATGTCAAGCTTGATCCAGGTTCAGGAATGATGTGATTTCGCGCAAAAGCCTTTCCAAAAGGCTGTCGAATTTTGCGGCAAGAACGCTTGTTTCTTCTTCATTTTCTTCTTTCAGGGCACGCTGCAGTGAAACAGAAACATCATAAAGCGATTTTGCGCCAATGCCGCCAGAGCTGCCCTTCACCTTATGGATGATCTGTATCGCATCGGACGTACGCTTCTCTTTGATCGCAGCGGATAGCCTGGAGATCGTTTCCTGGTTCTCTTTGGCATATTCTGCCAGCACCAGACGATAGACCTCCGCATCGCCGCCGATGCTCCGCAGCCCTGCGGCGGGATCGAGAACGTTGGTGTCCGGGGCAGCAGAAGGTTCGTGTTCTGAAATCAGTTCCCGGATCATGCGGATCAGGCGATCAGGATCAAAGGGCTTGCTGATGTAGTGGTGAATGCCGCTTTCTTCACACTTTTCCTGAACGCCCAGGATCACGTCTGCCGTCATTGCGACGATCGGCACATGGTCCGATAGCTTACGGATCTCCTGCGCAGCTTCGTAGCCGTTCATCACGGGCATGTGCAAATCCATCAGGATCAAATCGATGTCATCCTTCTGCCGGCGATACAGCTCCACCGCCACCTTTCCGTCTTCGGCGGTGATTGAGTCGAACCCCGCCTGCTGCAGGATCGATTCTGCGATCAGTTGATTTGTCCGATTGTCTTCTGCAAGAAGAATTCGCACCGGCCGGGCTCGCTTTTCCGGATTCGATGCCTGCTTGCTGAAAGGCCGGGAACCTGAGATCGCTTTCAATTTGAAAATTTCCAGGATCCCGTTTAACAGAACCGAGGGGATGATGGGCTTTCCGATACCTATCTCTACTTCGTGTTCATTCAGCTTATCAAAGAGGTCCTCTCTCATCATTGGCAACAACAGGATCAGATGCGGCATCTTTGCGATCTTGTAATTATTTCGAAGCGCATCGACAAATGCAAACCCGCCATCCAAAGGTGTATCATAATCCAAGATGAACAGATCAAAGGGTTTTGCGAACTTTCCATCAGCCGCCTCCAGCATGATCAAAGCACTGTCCTGAGAGGTGGTAAGCTCACAGGACATGCCGAAGGCGCCGAGATAGCTTTCGATCAGATGCATATTGGCGCCTGTCTTTTCCAGGACCAAGGTCCGGATCTCCTTGAACTGCTTGCCGGACAACGTTTTGATATAGGCGGCTTGTTTTTCCTGGTCTACAGCCAGGGACAGATGAATGTTGAATGTGGAGCCCTCGCCCGGCGTGCTGAACACCTGAACCCGCCCGCCCATCCTGTCGACAAGATTTTTTACGATGGACAGCCCAAGCCCGGATCCGCCGAAGCGCCGGTTGATACTGCTGTCTGCCTGGACAAAAGGCTCAAAGAGCAATGTGATCTGTTCTTCTGTCATGCCGATGCCGGTATCCTGTACGGAAAAGGTCAGATGATAGATGTCGCTTTCCTTTGCCTCCAGGCGGACATCCAGAGACACTTGCCCTTCGCTGGTAAATTTCGCTGCGTTGTTCAGCACATTCAGAAGAATTTGCTCAAGCCGCTTGGCGTCACCAAAGAACCAATTCGGGACACGGGGTTCCTTGGATAACCTGAATCCGATTTGCTGCTCTTCAATTTTATAGGCAACGATATTCACCACATTTTGGATCACCTGATCCAGACTGAAGGAGACGCTTTCCAACTCTATTTTGCCCGCTTCAATTTTGGAAAAATCCAAAATATCATTGATGATACTGAGCATATTATGGGCTGCCTGGGTGATTCGATCAACATACATGCTTTGGGTTAAAGAAATCTCAGTTTTCTTCAGCAGATAGGTCATTCCCGTGATCGCATTGAGGGGTGTGCGGATCTCGTGGGACATTCGCGCCAAAAAGCTGGACTTGAACTCATTGGCCTCATCTGCATCCCTCTTTGCTTTTTCCAGATCGATTTGGATCAGCTCTCGCATTCGGACTTCTTTTCTGAGTCGGAAGATCCAGTAAAAGGACACGCCGATCACGGCGGCAACGAACACGCCTATGACAGCGAGTACACGAAGCAACGGGCCGTAATCCGCCTCAGAATCCAGATCGATCCACTTGTTGTTGATGGCGATTTTTTCTTCTTCGGTGATGGTTTCCAATGCTTTGTTCAGGATGCCCACCAGCTGCGGCCAGTCGCTGCGGACAGCAAAGTGGATCGCCTGCTGCTTTTCGGCTTCGAAGGCAATGAACTTCAAATTTGTAAGCCCATTGGACCGGATCAGGTAATTGGTTGTGGCAAGGTTGCCGACAAAGGCGCGTTCCGTGCCGTTGGCCACGGCCGTGAGCCCAAATTCCACTGAATCATACAAGCTCAGATTGATTCTCGGATAAGAAAATAAATAGCTGTGATGAGAACTATTTCTCTGCACAGCTACGGTAAGACCTTCCAGGTCTTCGATTCCAGAGATTCCAGCTTCCGTATCTCTGGTGACGATGACTCTTTTAAAAAAATAGTATGGCTCGGAAAACAGAAAATAAAGCTCTCGCTCCCCTGTTTTGGAAATGGCCGGCATCGCATCCAATTCTCCAGCTACAGCCTTGTCGTAAGCCTCCGGCCAGGTCAGCCCTTTGGACACTTTGAACTGCAGGCCGGTCCGCTCGCTGATCAGATGAAGATAATCGGCGGCGATCCCTTTGTATTCATCGTCGCTGTCGATGAATTCAAAGGGTACGAAACCGGGATCCACAGCCAGGCGGATCACGGGGTGCGCATTCATAAAAGAAAGCTCTTCCTGCGTCCAGAAGATCTTGCCGCCCGAAGAAAACGCAGGGATTGTCGCGACAGCAGTCATGCCAATCAGAAGGATCAGGACCGTCAGGATTTTTCTCATGATGGATGCACCTCGATTTACCAGGGTGGCCTGCAATGGATATGCTGTTTATTGATCGCTTCCGAAAAAAGCGGCCGCAAATTCCGGGAGTTCCGCAAAGGCTTCCAGCCGGGGCACCGTGCGGTCGATCTGGCCAAAGCCGAAAGCTGCATGGACAAAGGGNNAAAACCGAAAGCTGCATGGACAAAGGGAATGCCTGCGCCGTCGGCGGCGTCACAGTCCTTTTGCGTATCGCCCACGTACAGACAGCGGTCCAGGCCATTGCGCTCCATAACGAGAAGGATATTGTCCGCTTTGGGCTTTCCGGTCCGGCCGGCGCATTCATAGTCGATAAAATACTTCTGAAGACCGGTTCCCTCGAAGAAGCCTTCGATGTAGCCCAACTGGCAGTTGCTCACGATGTACAGCTCATAGCGTTTGCTCAGTTCCGTCAACGTTTTGCGCGCAGCCGGAAACAGCTTGCCCGGATGTGTTTTTAAATATTCCAGCTCCACATCCGCAGCGTGATGAATGATCGCTTCCCGGCGCTCCTTGCTCATTTCGGGGAACCACATCGCTGCGATCTCTTCCAGGACCCGACCCATGCTTTGCCGCACCTTCTTTGTGGTGAAACGGAAGGTGATATCCGGATAATCTTCCAGCGCGATGTTCCAGGATTCGGCCACTTGTTTCGCAGAATCCCAAAGCGTACCGTCCAGATCGAACAGGATGGCCGGCGGCCTCTTCTGCGCCTCTGTGGCGCTTGCAGCTGCGCCGGCAGCGGTCTGACGGTGTGCCTGTATAAATTCGTTGGCAAGCGCATCGGCCCGGATGTTCTGCTGCACAATATAGAGGAATTCGTCTTTCGTGAAAAAGCCGTTCACGTTCACAAAATCCTGATAGGCAGCGTCCAGCATTTTTTCCGATCCCTTCAGGTTCAAATGACCTTTGACCCGATAAAAGCGAACCTGGTGCCGGGCAGATTCCCGAAGGAGCGTCATCCAGAGGTCCTGATTTTCCACAGGCTTTTTGGCGGATGTCTTCCAGCCGTTGCGCTGCCAGTTTTCGTGCCACTTCTTGTTGAAGCAGTCCACCAGGTAGGCGCTGTCGGAAAAGACCCGGATGGAGAGACCGGTTTCCTTGAGCGCGCCGAAAGCGGTGATCAGCGCCAGCATTTCCATACGATTGTTCGTGGTGTCGAGCTCGCCTCCGAAGAGTTCCTTTCTGTGCTCGCCATATTCCAGTATGCAACCCCAGCCGCCGATATTCGTATCGTTCTGATTGCCGGAGCAAGCTCCGTCTGTATAGATATTGATTTGTTTCATGGCATGATTATACCAAGCCCAAATCGATTTGTAAAACCGACTTAACCCCTTCGTAACATATCTGTAACACAGACAAGGTATACTCTGAATGGAACCGTAGCGTAGACTCGTGCGAAGTGGGTCGGAGCCTGCGGCAAAGAAAAGAATTTTCGGAAAGGAGGAAGATTGATTTGAAAAGATTCAAGCGTATCGCAGCTGTTCTCATGATCGTGTTTTTATGCAGCACCGGCTTTGCGTTTGCCGGCGCCGCTGCCATCGTGAGTCCCGCCGCCAGCACGATCGTATATTCGGACAGTCTCCTCGTTTCGATCAAAGTGACCGAGCCGAAAACCATTCGTGTCACCGTATACGAAGAAAAGGAAACCAGCGAAGAGCTTCTGGTGTCCGCAAAGGTAGCAGCTTATACCGAGGCGGATCTTGCGATCATTGCCTCCGCAAAAACCCAGACCGGCACACTGGAAGGGGCTGTGGGCGTTGCAGCTGCAGCTGAACCGACGCTCAGCGACGGCACCACAGTCAAGGAGTATACCAGCGTAGCCATGGGAGATGCCGCAAGCTATACGTGCGACAGCACCCTGGGCTTTTATACCAAGCAGATCAGCAGCGTTTCGCCCGGACTGTATCGGATACAAGTGGAAACGCTGAACAACGAGGGCGCGGCCAGCGAGGTCATCCACAGCGTGGTGGCGGTCAAAACCAAACCTGTGGAAGTAAAGAATAATATATTCCAGGCGCCGCAGACCGGTGCGCTGCAGTTTCTGCAGACATTGCTTCGGAATCTATTCAGATAGGCACATTTATGAGCCAGGGAAAGACAAACAGGGCCGAACATATCAAGACGGTGATACTGGTAGTATTGTTTTTTACGACAATACTACTTTTATATTTACTATGGAGCCTGGATAGCCAGAGCCGTTTTCACCTGCCGG
>DPKU01000150.1 GCA_003542355.1 Clostridiales bacterium
GGTTCGATGCCGTCATCGTCAATTATTCTTCCCGGATCAACGGCATGACGGCCATCTCCCTGATGCTGCTGGACGTGCTGAGTTCCTTTGACACCTTGAATGTTTGTTATGCTTATGAGCATCAAGGCACGCGGGTCGACCACTATCCGGCAGACCTGGATTATCTGGCGGAGTGCAAGCCGCTCTACAAGGAGATGCCGGGCTGGAAAACCGATATCACCGGTTGCAGAACCTACGAAGAGCTGCCTGCCCCGTGCCGTGCCTACGTGGAAGAAATCGAAAAAATGACCGGTCTTCCGGTAATCAGCATTTCCGTGGGACCGGAGCGGGAAGCCACTATCATACGCAAGGAAATATTCTGAGGGCCCCATGAATTTTCAAAAGCAAAACATCACCAATTATAATTTGTACGACACGGCAGTGGACAATATGTTCATCGCCGAATATATGGCCACGGCGCCGGGCGACTACGTCAAGGCGTATCTTCTGGCGTTGATGTATGCCGACCTGAACGTTCCCTGCACCAACGAAAGTCTGGCCCGGGAGCTGGGCATTACGGTAGAAGAAGTGCTGCTGGCCTGGAATCACTGGGAGAAGCTTGGGCTTATCCTGAAGAAGTATCCGGATCCGGAAAACCGACTCCGGTACACGGTGGAGTTTTTGAATATCCGGGAAGCCCGTTTTGGCAAAGCCCGTGCTTCCTCTGAACACAAGCCCGGATCCGTCAAGCTGACAGATCAGGAGCTTGCACAGCTCTACCGGGATATCGAAGCCATTACCGGACGACTCTTCGAAGGAAGAGAAATGCAGGAGATCGTTTCCTGGCTCACGGATTACAGCATTGCGCCGGATGTGATCCTCCTGTGCTACAAGTATTGCATGCGCAACCGAAAGACCAGCAAATACCGGTATGTGGGGGCTGTGCTCAAGGACTGGGTCCAACAGGGCCTTCGAACCGTAGCCGATGTGGAGCAGCATCTGGAGAATACCGATGCGCGGCACTTTCTCCACAAACGCATACTCAAAGCCTTGGGCTTTTCCCGCAATGCCACCGAAGAAGAGCGAAGGATCATTGACACCTGGTTCGACGAGCTGGATTACGACATTGAGCGGGTCCTGGAAGCCTGCCGCAAGACCAGCGGCATCTCCAATCCGAATATCAACTACATCAACAGCGTGCTCACATCCTGGAAGCGGGAAGAAAAAGGGGAAACCGGCAGCGGCGATTCCGAAAGCCTCTACAAGCGCGTGATGGATCTGTACGAAAAAGAGCGGACGAACAACGAGATCAGGACCCGGGAAAATCTGGACCAGGTCTTTCAAAAGGCGCCCAGAGTGCGGGACATCCTCCGGGAAATGCGGGAAGCCAGCTACCGGATGTCCAAGGCGATGCTCATGGGCGTCAACGGGCAGGACGCCGTCCTGCGGGAGCAGGAGACCATCGATGGGCTCCTCCTGGAAAAAGAGACCCTGCTGCAGGAGAACGGATTTCCTTTGGATATCACTGAAACCGTGTTTACCTGCAAAGAGTGCAAGGATTCCGGGTTGCTGGAAAGTGGCGAACGCTGCCCTTGCTTTAAAGAAAAAGCCGAACGCTTGCTGTCAGAAGCATCGTAGCATCGAAAGCGTAAACTGAGGATGACGGAGGCTTGTGGATGGATCGGGATTCCGGAAACAACAGTAAAGATAAAAATTTAAACGAAACGATTCAGTCGGCCGAAGCCAGGATGGAGCTGGAGCGGCTCCTGAAAAAGAGCATCGAAAAAATAAGCGCCCAGGACGTGCAGTCCGACCTGGATGCGCTTTTGCAGCGCCGTAAAGAGGAACGGGAACAGGAAAGGGACAACTATTATAAAACCCGGGAAGAACGGAAGCGCAGCACCCAGAAACGCAAGGAGCGAATGGAAGCGGCGGAAGCGGCAGCTAAAATAAAGAAAGAAGAAAAGGAAAAGAAGAGGGCGCAGCTCCAGGAAAAGCGGAAAGCCAGGAAGTCTGCGAAAAAAAATCTGGATGAGCGGCGGAAAGCCAGAGACTTGGCAGCTCAGACTCGGATCGTGGAAGAAAAAAAACATGTCCGGCCGGAAAAGTCGGGACAGCGCCGGGAGGAAGGCGATCCATCTGTCGTGGGAGAGGCCGCCGGAGCAGCGGTCAAAAAGCTGGGACAGGCCTTTGCGGGTCTGGAAGCCTTTGTCAAAGAAGAAACCGGTCTGGGCAAAAGAACACCCGGTACAGAACCGGGCAACAAACCAGAGAAGCCCGTCAAGAAGAAGAGCCGGCTTGCCCTGTTTGCCGAAAAAGAAAAAGGACCCCAGGAAGAGCCCGTCAAAAGAAGAGAAGGGATATTCCATCGGATCCGACGCTTCTGGAGAACCATCCAAAAGCGCCGGGACCGGATGAAGGGACGGGGGTATTACACCGCAGAAAAGAAGCGGGCGGTATACCGGGCCATTTTTAACGATTGCTTTGCGCCGCTGACCGACGCCTGGGACGACTTTTTGGAGACCAGCTGGAATTTCCTGACCGTCGTGGGCCGGGATGCCTGGGCCATCTGCCTGTTTATCAGCGATATGACCGTCAAAGCGGCCTTCTATCTGTGGAGCGCCATCCTGACGGTGTGGGATCTGGTCTGGGACATCCGGTATTGGATCGAAGCCAACAAGATCGTTTTTATAAGAAAGTTTGCGCTGCTGGTGTTTTCGGCGGCAGCGGTTGCAATATTTTTGGGGAGCATCACGGCCTACGAATACAGCTACTATGGAAAGGTGCTGGGTATCGCCAAAAGCGAGTACGAAGTATATAAGACGATCGAAGTGCTGGGAGACAAGCTGTCGGAAGCCTCCGGCGCCAATGTGTCCTTGAATGTGGAGCGCGATATTGAATTTCGCCGGATCATGGGCTTCAATATGGACATCGATACGGACGAAGACATTCTCAACACCTTAACGTACATGAAGGACCTGCAGGTCCGTGCCTACGGTGTGTTCATCAATGACGACATGGTGCTGGTCCTGGAGAACGAAGCTGCCGCATCGGATCTTCTTAAAAATATTCAGAACTCCTATGCCGGCGATCGGCAGGGCGTGATCTATGACTCGATCTCCTTTGGAGAAAAGATCACGGTCCAGGAAGTAGGCGTGCAGCTGGGTGAGATCTGGAATCAGAAGGATGCGCAGCATTACCTGATGACCGGCTCCAAAGTGGAGCGAAGACATGTGGTGGCCCAGGGCGAAACCTTTGGCGGGATCGCCAAGAAATATGGCCTCACCATCGATGAGTTGGCGGCCTCCAACCCGGGCGTCAACCGGGACAAGCTCTATATTGGACAGCCGCTGTCCCTGACCCATGGCGCGCCGCTGGTGACAGTCCACAGCACGGAAACAGCGACCTATTATGAACGGGTCGATTACGGCACGCAGTACATCGATAATGCATCGATCTACCAGGGAGAGACGGAAGTCAAATCCAGGGGCGTTTACGGTCAGAATCAGATCGTAGCCCAGGTGATCCGGGCCAACGGCGTGGAGATCAGCCGGAAGATCCTGACTGCCGACAAGCTGTCGGATCCGGTGGACGAGGTGCTCTATCGAGGCACCAAGCCCATTCCGCCCAAGGAAGGCACCGGAACCTTTGCTTATCCGATCCGGACGTATACCATCACCTCCCGTTTCGGCACGCGATGGGGACGCATGCACACCGGCGTGGACTTCGGTTCCTCCACCGGAACGAAAATCTACGCTTCCGACGGTGGAACAGTCACGTTCTCCGGATGGAAGGGCAGTTATGGGTATGTGGTCATCATCAATCACGGATCCTTGTACGAAACGTACTATGCGCATTGCAGCAAGCTGTTGGTGAGCGCCGGAGAAAAAGTGTATCAGGGACAGAACATCGCGTTGGTAGGCAGCACCGGAAACAGTACCGGACCTCATCTGCATTTTGAGATCCGATACCACGACAATCCCAAAAATCCGCTGGATTATTTATAAGGCAAATCGAGGAGGAACAGAAATGGAAAGACTGATAGGAACGGTATCAAGAGGCGTAAGAGCGCCGATCATACGCAGCGGAGACGACATCGTGGCCATTGTTGCCGACAGCGTCCTGGCGGCGGCCCAGACGGAAAATATTGAATTTCGCGACCGGGATATCGTGGCTGTTACCGAAGCGGTGGTTGCCAGGGCTCAGGGGAATTATGCCACGATCGATCAGATCGGCCAGGATATCCGGACAAAATTTCCCGGCGGAGAATTCGGGGTCATTTTCCCCATTCTCAGCCGGAATCGCTTTGCCATCTGTTTGAAAGGGATCGCAAGAGGCGCCAGGAAGATCACGCTCATGCTCAGCTACCCTTCCGACGAGGTGGGCAACCATCTGATCAGCCTGGATGAGTTGGACAAAGCCGGAGTCGACCCCTACAAGGATGTGCTTACCGAGGCGGATTTCCGCAGGCACTTCGGTCATAAGACCCATGCCTTTACCGGCGTGGACTATATCGAGTATTACAAACAGCTGATCCAGGGGCAGGGCGCAGAAGCGGAGATCATCCTGGCCAACGACTGCCGCACGATCCTGAAGTACACCGGCCAGGTGCTGTGCTGTGATATCCATACCCGGGAGCGCAGCAAGCGGCTGTTGGCCGCCGCCGGGGCCGGAACGGTCCTGGGCCTGGACGACATCATGACCCAAGCTGTGGCGGGCAGCGGCTACAATGCGATGTACGGCCTCCTGGGAAGCAACAAGGCCACAGAGGATTCAGTCAAGCTGTTTCCCCGGGATTCCGAACCGGTGGTGGAAGGGATCCGAAGCCGGCTGGAAGAAGCCACAGGCAAGAAAGTCGAAGTGATGATCTACGGGGATGGCGCGTTCAAAGATCCCGTCGGGAAGATCTGGGAGCTGGCCGATCCGGTGGTATCTCCTGCCTATACAAAAGGTCTGGAGGGACAGCCCAGCGAAGTGAAACTGAAATATCTGGCCGATAACGAGTTTGCCCATCTGGATGGCTCAGAACTGAAGGATGCGATCTCCGACTACATCCGACACAAAGATGCGGATTTAATGGGAAAAATGGCGTCCCAGGGCACCACGCCCCGCCGTCTGACAGATCTGATCGGATCCCTGTGCGACCTGACCTCGGGCAGCGGAGATAAGGGCACACCCATCGTGTGGATTCAAGGGTATTTTGACAACTACACTGCATAATCCCAAGCATCGGAGGAATTCCATGCTGAAATCGATCAACAATAAAAACCTCTTCAGCAAGCTGGTGGAGGATGACTATCGCTATTATGTACAGATGCAGTACATTCTTGCTTTGGTCATCCTGACCTCGGCAGTGATGTCGATCATGAATTATTTCACAAATCAACGGGAGATGATGATCGTCACATTTATTTTTTCTGCTGTCTGTATTCTGAATCTGTGGATCATCAGAAGAGCTAAGCGAGCCAGTAATTTTGCCTTTTTCATGATCGAGACGTCCATTCTGGCGCTGTTTACATTTTTTCTGATCACGGGAGGAGCCGAAGGGTTCAGCATCATCTGGATCTGCCTTCTTCCCGCTTGCGGCATGCTGTTTTCGGGACTCAAGCGTGGCGCCATGCTGTGCACGATCATGTTTGCCATCATCATTTTTCTCTTATGGGCACCTGCGGGGCAGGCGCTCCTTCGATACGAGTATACGCCCCACTTTCAGATGCGGTTTCCTTTCCTCTATTTGTTTTTCTTTGCGATCGGCTACATTTTTGAAAAGATCCGTTCTGAAACCAATTATGAGCTTCACACCTTGCGCGCAAAGTATGAACTGATTTCTGTAACGGACACGCTGACTCGAGTCCACAACAGACACTGGTTCAATGAGCAGCGAACGAGCATGATCTCGGAAGAAATGCAGGCAAATCCCAGTGCGGCGATTCTGGTGGATATCGACCATTTCAAGACGGCCAACGATGTCTACGGCCATGCTTTCGGCGACGTCGTCCTGGCGAAAGTCGCTTTGGCGATCGAGGCTTGTCTGCGAAGAGACGACTGGTTCTGCCGCTGGGGCGGCGAAGAATTTCTTGCTTTCATTCCCGACTGCAGCCGGGAGACGGCCGCGCATATCGGTGAGCGGATGCGAAGTGCAGTCAACAGCCTGAAGATCTTTCACGAAAGCGGCGAAGAGGTCGCCGTGACGGTCAGCATCGGTATCGCCTTTACGGAGGCCGGACAGGTGTGGAGCGACACGGAGCTTTTCAGCTTCGTGGATC
>DPKU01000013.1 GCA_003542355.1 Clostridiales bacterium
AAGGACAAAGAGGTCGCCGAAGCCATCCGCGCAGTGGAAGAGAAACTCCACGGTGAGGGGCGGGTGCTCATTCGGCCATCCGGGACCGAACCGCTGGTCCGGGTGATGATCGAAGGAAAAAAACAGGACGAGATCACACTGCTTGCCGAAAACCTGGCCCAGCTGATCACCCGAAATCTGGGATAAAGCCCTGGTTTCGTTCATCTGAAAACTTAACATATATTTAACAACAGCAGGGGGATATTCTTAACCTTGCTGTTTTATTATGAGTACAAGATGAAATGATAATCAACAAGGTGGAATTGCAATCAAAAGGAGATAGAATGATGAAAAAAATGATAGGAACCGTCCTCGTCCTGGCCATGGTGTTCGGATTGGCGGCCTGCGGCGGCGGAGAAGAAACAGATGGCGGCCAAAAGCCTTCCATGATCAGCGTGGTATCCCGCGAAGAAGGCTCCGGAACGCGGGGCGCGTTCATTGAACTTGTAGGCATCGAGGAAAAAGACGCCGAAGGAAATAAAATCGACAAGACCAGCGAGATGGCGGAGATCAGCAACAGCACATCCGTAGTGTTGGCAACCGTCATGGGAAATAAGAGAGCCATCGGATACATTTCCCTGGGATCCATGAACGATGACATCAAAGCATTGGCAATCGATGGCGCAGCCGCCACCGTGGATAACATAAAGAGCGGCACTTATTCCATCGCTCGTCCCTTCCATCTTGCGACATTGGGTGCCGCGAGCCCTGCCGTTGCAGATTTCCTCGCTTTCGCAATGAGCGCCCAGGGACAGGCTGTTGTGGAAGAAAACGGCTACATCAGCGCAGGCGCCGGAAGCGACTATCAGGCTTCGGGTGCAGCCGGAAAGGTGCGCATCGCCGGATCCTCCTCCGTGACCCCGGTCATGGAGAAAATCAAAGAAGCCTACGTAGCGCTGAATCCTTCGGCTGACATTCAGATCCAGCAGAGCGACTCTACTACAGGAATGACTTCTGCCATCGAAGGGATCTGCGACATCGGCATGGCTTCCAGGAATCTGAAGGACAGCGAGCTGGAAGCCGGATTGGAGCCCTTGGTCATGGCTATGGACGGGATCGCCGTCATCGTCAACCTGGAAAATCCGGTGAACGGAATGACGCTGGAGCAGGTGAAGAGTGTCTTTATCGGCGAAACCACAGACTGGAATGAAATAGGAGAATAAAGAATGAAGTCCTTCCGGGAAAACTTCATGAAAGCGATCTTTCTGAGTGCTGCCTGCACGTCCATTGCGGCGGTAGCACTCATTTGCTATTTCATGTTTAGCAGTGGATTGCCCACCATCGCCCAAATCGGCCCGGCGGAATTTTTGCTTGGGAGGGTCTGGAAACCTTTGAACGACCTGTTCGGCATCTTTCCCATGATCCTGGGCAGCCTCTGGGTGACAGCAGGCGCCATGATCCTGGGCGTGCCCATCGGCCTGCTCACCGCAGTGTTTCTCGCCCGGTTCTGCCCTTCCTGGCTTTACCGCATGCTGAAACCGGCAGTGGAACTCCTGGCCGGGATCCCCTCCATCGTGTATGGCTTCTTCGGCCTGGTGGTGATCGTCCCCATTATGCAGGAAGTACTGGGAACCAACGGAAAGGGGATCCTTACGGCGTCGATCCTGCTGGGTATCATGATTTTGCCTACGATTATCGGCGTTGCGGAAGCGGCCATACGGGCTGTACCGGAGAGCTACTACGAAGGCGCGCTGGCCTTAGGGGCCACCCATGAACGCTCCGTGTTCACGGCAGTCCTTCCAGCAGCGAAGTCAGGGATCCTGGCAGGGATCATCCTGGGCGTGGGCAGGGCCATCGGCGAGACGATGGCCGTGATCATGGTAGCGGGAAATCAGGCGGTCATTCCTGGATCGATCACTTCCGGCGTACGGACCATGACGGCGAACATCGTGCTCGAGATGGGCTATGCCACGGACCTGCACAGAGAGGCGCTGATCGCCACAGCCGTTGTGCTTTTCGCTTTCATCCTCATCATCAATCTGTCATTTTCCTTCATCAAGAGGAGGATACATTAATGAAAAGAAGCAGGAAAAGAACTGCAGAGCAGATGCTTGCCTCTTATCGGAGGAGCCCCTCGTCTCTGGTACTGCGCATCCTCGTCATCCTGGCGGCCGCTACAACTGCTTTTGTACTGCTCACGATCATCGGATACATCGTGATGCGGGGGATCCCGCACATCAACGCCGGGCTGTTTGCCTGGGAATATACCACAGAAAATGTATCCATGATGCCGGCCATCATCAACACGATCACCATGACAGTACTGGCCCTGGCGTTGGCAGTACCCATCGGGATCTTCTCCGCCATCTACTTGGTGGAATACGCCCGCAGAGGCAACCGGCTGGTCAATCTGGTCCGTATCACTGCGGAAACGCTGTCAGGGATCCCTTCCGTCGTCTACGGTCTGTTCGGATTTCTGCTGTTTGCCATATCTTTAGGCTGGGGGCTCACGTTCCTGGGCGGCGCTCTGACGCTGGCCATCATGATCCTGCCCCTGGTGATGCGCACCACGGAAGAGGCGCTCATCGCTGTGCCGGACATGTACCGGGAAGGCAGCTTCGGATTGGGCGCCGGCAAGCTGCGCACCGTTTTTCAGATCGTTCTTCCCGCAGCCATCCCCGGCATTCTGGCCGGTGTGATCCTGAGCATCGGGCGGATCGTGGGCGAAACGGCAGCGTTGATCTTCAGCGCCGGCACCATTGCCGGGATCCCTCCCACACTGATGGACTCGGGCCGGACGCTTTCGGTGCACATGTACGCGCTGCTTTCCGAAGGCCTTTATATGGATGAGGCCTATGCCACCGCAGTGGTGCTCCTGCTCCTGGTCGTCGTCATCAATACCCTTTCGGCTGTAGTGGCCAGAGCTTTTTCCCGGAGGTAAAATGTGTTGGACAAATTTACGATAGAAAATCTCGATTTATACTACGGTGACTTTCAGGCGCTGCAAAACGTCAACCTGAAGATCCCGCCCAAGGAGATCACTGCTCTGATCGGTCCTTCCGGCTGCGGAAAATCCACACTGCTCAAATGCCTCAACAGAATGAACGACCTGGTGGAGGATTGCAGGATCACCGGCAGTATTCTGTTGGATGGAGAAGATATTTTCGGCGAAATGGATGTGAATCTGTTGCGTAAGCGGGTGGGCATGGTCTTCCAAAAGCCCAATCCCTTCCCTATGAGCATTTATGACAACGTTGCCTACGGACCCAGGACCCACGGGATCCGCTCCAAAGTACTTCTGGACGAGATCGTGGAGCAGGCCCTTCGCGGCGCGGCGATCTGGGACGAAGTGAAGGATCGCCTCAAAAAGAGCGCGCTTGGCGTATCCGGCGGGCAGCAGCAGCGGATCTGCATCGCCCGGGCGCTGGCCGTGGAGCCGGAGGTGCTTTTAATGGACGAACCCACCAGTGCGCTGGACCCCATCTCAACTTCTAAAATCGAGGAGCTTGTGTTAGAATTAAAGAATCAATATACGATTGTGATCGTGACACACAACATGCAACAGGCGGCCCGGACGTCGGATAAGACGGCTTTTTTCCTTCTGGGCGAAGTGGTGGAGTTCGGCGAAACCGAACAGATTTTTTCCATGCCGGCACAGCAGAAGACAGAAGATTATATTACAGGGAGGTTTGGATGATGATGCGCAAGAGGTTCGATGAACAGCTGGAAGAACTGAACGTACAGCTGATAGAAATGGGCGCTCTGTGCGAGGATGCGATCAATTTGGCCGTGGATGCCTTTTTGAAAAGAGATGTATCGGAGATCCAGGGGAAATTCCGCCTGGAAGAGGTCATCGATCAAAAGGAAAAGGATATCGAAGCACTCTGCCTCAGATTGCTGCTTCAGCAGCAGCCGGTGGCTTCGGATCTGCGGAAGATCTCTTCCGCCCTTAAGATGATCTCCGACATGGAACGCATCGGCGACCAGGCCGAAGACATCGCAGAGATCACCAAGCACATCGCAGACAGCGATGTTGCAAGCTCCACGCATATTGAGGACATGGCCAAGGCGACCATCAAAATGGTAACGGAAAGCGTGGAATCCTACGTGCAGAAAGATTTTGAGCTGGCTCAGAGGGTCATCGACTACGACGATGTGGTAGACGAACTCTTCAACCGTGTGAAAGAGGAACTGACCCGGATCATCCTGGCAGACCGGGACCGGGCGGAATACTGTATGGACGTGCTGATGATCTCCAAGTACTTTGAACGGATCGGAGATCACGCCACCAATATCGCCGAATGGGTCCAGTTTGCGCTGACAGGGAAGCATGCGGAGGACGCCTGATGATCTACATTCTGGAAGATGACAGTGCGATCCGTGAGTTGATCGTTTATACTCTTCAGCACCAGGGTCTGGCCGGCAAAGGATTTGAAATGCCTTCCGACTTTTGGCAGGCTGTAAGCGAAGAAATCCCAAGGCTTATCATCCTGGATATTATGCTGCCGCAGGAAGACGGCCTGGATATTTTGAAAAAACTCCGGAAAAATCCAGCCACTGCAGAACTTCCGGTGATCCTTCTCACGGCTAAAAGCAGCGAGTACGATAAAGTCATGGGGCTGGACATGGGCGCGGATGATTATGTAGCAAAACCTTTCGGAATGATGGAGCTGCTGTCCCGTGTCCGGGCGCTTCTCCGGCGGTCTGAACCGGAAGCGAAGCCGATGACAGAATATACTATAGATAATCTCTACGTTTGCCCTGCAAAGCACCAGGTTCAAGTGGATGGTCATGAGGTCCGGCTGACACTCAAGGAATATGAACTGCTTTGCTTTTTGCTTGAAAATCGCGGCATCGTTCTGAGCCGGGATCAGATCCTTCGGGAGATTTGGGGATACGACTTTGACGGGGAGAACCGGACTGTGGATGTACACATCCGAAATCTCCGCAGCAAACTGGACACGGCGGGCGAACTGATCCAGACCGTTCGGGGCGTCGGGTATAAAGTGGGAGGATCCTCATGAATCGACGCATTTACCGATCGACATTTACCGTAGTTTTGACAACACTGTTCCTTTGCGTCGTTTTGTTTACGGGTACGCTTTACGGATATTTCGAAAACAGGATGTTCGGGATGCTGGAGCAGAGCGCCACATACATTCAGTCGGCCTTGGAAAATCATGGATTGTCTTACCTGGATTCGCTTCCCCCGGGAGGCGATCGGGTGACGCTCATTGGGCCTGATGGGACCGTTCTATACGATAACTATGCCGATCCGACCGCCATGGAAGACCATTCGGACCGGGAAGAGATCATCGCTGCCCGAGCCCAGGGACAGGGACAGAGTACCAGAGAATCTGCCACGCTGGGGCAGAAGACACTGTATTATGCCACATTGCTGAACGACGGATCCGTCCTGCGGGTATCTGCAGCACAGCAATCCGTCAGCGCTCTGGTCAAGGGGATGATACGGCCGATGATCCTGATCGCGGCCATGGCGCTGGGCCTGGGGGCTGTCTTGGCTTTAAAACTATCGGAGCGGATCGTGGAGCCGATCAACAGCATCGATCCGGAGCATCCGGAAAAAGGAGAGATCTACCCGGAACTCACGCCGCTATTAAAAAAGCTGAGAGATCAAAATAAAACCATCGGAGAGCAGATGGATCAGCTGCGGCAGAAGCAGCGGGAATTCGAGACGATCACCCGCCATATGAGTGAAGGCTTTCTCGTTGCAGACGCCAATCGGAAAATACTGTCCTACAATCAGAGCATTCTGGATTTGATGGGGGTGGAGCATCTGACCCAGGATCGATCCCTGCTTGCCCTGAACCGCAGTGAGCATTTTCGTAAAGCTGTGGATACGGCCATCGGCGGCAGCCGCAGCACGGAAGTCGTCTGTGCAGAAGGTCGGCACATCCGTATCGTGGCCGACCCCGTAATGGAGGACGATGTCCTTCATGGGCTGGTGATCCTGGCCATGGATGTGACCGGTCAGATGGAGTGGGAGCGGCTCCGACGGGAATTTGCCGCCAACGTGTCCCACGAACTCAAGACGCCACTCACATCCATATCCGGCATTGCCGAGATCATGAAGAACGGTATGATACAGGGCGACGATGTGATCCATTTTGCCGGTCATATCCACCGGGAAGCCGAACGAATGATTTCCCTGATCCGGGACACCATTCGCCTATCACAGCTGGACGAAGGGGCTGTGGACCGGGAACGGCAGGAAGTGGATCTGTATCAGATCGCTCTCGACGCAGCCCGCCAGCTGGATGAAGCGGCACGGCGATCCGGCGTCACCTTCGAGATCACCGGTGCGCCGTCTCCGATTTTGGGCGTAGCGCCCATCGTGGAAGAAGTGGTCTATAATTTGATGGACAATGCCCTGAAGTACAATGTGCCCGGCGGCAAGGTCTCCGTAACGCTCTCCGGCAAAGAGGACGGCTTTGAGATGGCAGTGATCGATACGGGCATCGGTATTCCAAAGGAAGACATCGACAGAGTGTTCGAGAGGTTCTACCGGGTGGACAAGAGTCACTCCAGCACCGTCACCGGTACGGGTCTTGGTCTTTCCATCGTCAAACACGGCGCTGCGCTTCACGGAGCGGACGTCCGGATCGACAGCAAACCCGGACAGGGGACCCGGGTGACGGTCNNTCGTAAACCTGTAATGGTTATAGAACGATCAGGAGGATAAATAATGAGTCTTGAATTGAGAAAAGTTCAGATAAAGGATGTGGTCCTTGGCGAAGAAAATCGCTTTGCGGACGGCATCCTTTTTATCGACACAAAAGAATTGGAAACGCTGGTCCTGGAAGATCAAAGGGTCCGTTCCGTTTCTTTTGACCTGGCCAGACCCGGCGAATCCGTCCGGATCCTGCCGGTCAAAGATGTGATCGAACCCCGGGCAAAGCTGGAAGGCGGCAGCACGTTCCCCGGCATGCTCAGCGAAAAAATGACGGCAGGCGGCAAGGGGATCACCTATGCCCTGAAGGGCTGTGTCGTTACCACTACCGGCCCCATCGTCGGCTTCCAGGAAGGTCTGATCGACATGAGCGGACCCGGGGCGGATTTCACTATTTTCTCTCAATACATCAACATCGTGATGATCATCGACAAGCAAGATGATGTGAATCCCCACGAGCATGAGGAAGTGGTCCGGGTCGCCGGCGTCAAGGCAGCCCAATACATCGGCCAGATCGCCGTCGGCTGTGAGGACTACGAAAAGACAGTCTACGAATGGCCCGCGATCGGGGAACGGTATGCCATGTATCCTCAGCTGCCCAAGGTGGCCTACGTATGCAACTGCATGTCTCAAGGTCTGCTCCACGATACGTATTTCTATGGCAGAGACACGAAAAAGCTGATCCCCGCCATGGTCTCGCCCCTGGAATTCATGGACGGCGCCCTGGTGAGCGGAAACTGCGTATCGCCGGGCTCCAAGACCACTACGTTCCATCATTTGAACAACGCGGTGATCGATGAACTGTTCCATCGCCACGGCAAGGACCTCAATTTTATCGGACTGGTATTGAATCCCATGATGGTGACGCTCAAAGAAAAATATCGAGGCGCCATGCTGGTTGCCGAGTTGGTGGAATCCCTGGGCGTAGAAGCTGCGGTCATTACCCAGGAGGGCTTCGGAAACCCGACAACGGATCTGATGATGGCCTGCAAAAACATCGAAGAGAAGGGCATCAAGACCGTCATCGTCACCAACGAAGATGCCGGGACCGACGGCATGTCCGAATCCCTGCCCGATATGGTGAAAGAGGCAGATGCCATCGTGACCACCGGCAACAGCAACGCTACGATCCTGCTGCCAAAGGTCGACCGGGTCATCGGCAAGCTGGAAGACATCGAACGTGTGACGGGCGGCAATGTGGACTCCATCAAGCCGGACGGCACGCTGCTGGTGGAAATACATGGAATCATGGGAAGCCACAACCTGCAGGGCAATACGCTTCTCACAGCGATCACGGTATAGAGAGGGACTCAGAAGATGAAAAAAGTTTTATTTTACACCAATCAGTTCTTCGGACAGATCGGCGGCGAAGAAGCGGCTTACACCCAGCCCCAGGTCCACGAAGGGCCGAAGGGCAATGCCAATGCTTTTGCACCGCAGCTCAAAGACGCAAAAATTGTGGCCACGATCCTCTGCGGAGACAACTATTATGCTGAAAATATGGAAACCTGCCGGGCATTCATCCGCAAGCAGGTAGAAGCCTATCAACCGGACCTGCTGCTGGCCGGGCCCGCTTTTAATGCCGGTCGTTTCGGGATCGCCTGCGCTGACGCTTGCGCGTTCGTTCAGGAACAGCTGGGCGTGTCGAGCCTCACAGCCATGTACGAAGAGAATCCGGCGCTGGAAATGTACCGGAAGAGCATCTATATCATGCAGGCCGGGAAATCCGCCGCTTCCATGACCAAAGATGCCAAGCGGATGGCGGATTTCGCCAACAAGCTGTTGGCCGGGGAACCCGTCGGCCTGCCCAAAGAAGAAGGCTACTTCCCGAAAGGGCGCCGGATCAACGTGTTTGCAGAAAAGAACGGTGCGGTCCGCGCAGTGGATATGCTCATGGCAAAGATCAAAGGCGAGCCCTTTGAGACGGAGCTGGAGATCTCCATGTACGATAAAGTACAGCCCGCGGCGCCTGTCAAGGATTTGAGGAAGGCCAAAGTGGCGCTCCTTACCTCCGGCGGCATCGTACCCAGGGGGAATCCGGATCACATTCCTGCCGCTACGGCAAAGGTGTGGGGCCGGTACGATCTGAGCGGCATGACCCGTCTGGATGCCGGAGATTGGGAGTCTGTCCACGCGGGGTATGATCCTGTGT
>DPKU01000081.1:0-539 GCA_003542355.1 Clostridiales bacterium
TTATGCCTTTGCATGGATCAGCAAAGGATCACGGAGGAAACAACATGGCAAAAGTAGCGGGAATCCGCTTTAAAGAAGCAGGTAAGATCTATTATTTCGATCCCGGTGATCTGCATTTGACGGTCGGGGACAATGTGATCGTGGAGACGGCCAGAGGCGTTGAATACGGCACGGTAGCCTACGGAACGAGACTGGTGGAAGACACTGAGATCGTCGCTCCGCTGAAGCCGGTGCTTCGTCCGGCGAATGAAGCAGACAAGCAGCATCACGAAGAAAATCAAAGGAAGCGCACAGAAGCTCTGGCGCTCTGTCAGGAAAAAGTGAACAAGCACAACCTGGAAATGAAACTGGTGGATGTGGAATACACCTTCGACAATTCCAAAGTCATTTTCTATTTTACCGCCGAAGGGCGCGTGGACTTCCGGGAGCTGGTCAAAGATCTTGCCGGCGTCTTCCGGACACGCATTGAATTACGGCAGATCGGTGTGAGAGACGAAACAAAAATGATGGGCGGGATCGGCTCCTGCGGACGAGCACTG
>DPKU01000081.1:549-2445 GCA_003542355.1 Clostridiales bacterium
AAGATCTCAGGGATCTGCGGCCGGCTCATGTGCTGTCTGCAATTTGAAAACGCTGTCTATGCAGAGTTGAGAAAGGGAATGCCTGAACAGGGCGATCACGTCCGCACCAGAGATGGAGAGGTCGTGGTATTTGATGTAAACATACTGGAAAACAAAATAAAAACCCGGCTGGTCCTGGAGGAAAGAACAGAAGATCGTCCGCAAAAACTGTCGACGGAATATTATGTTTACGCAAAAGAGGAGATCGACCGCGGCGACCGCAGCGAGCATAAAAGCACGGGAGACAAGGGAAAACCCCGAAAGAAGAACCGCGGCCGGAGCGGGCAGAGGAATGATCGCTGATGGAGCGCATAGATCGTATCGGATTCGGTACGTATCAGTTGATCCAGGATCCCGGGCAGTTCTGCTATGGGGTCGATGCTGTCCTTCTGGCCGATTTTGCAGGGGCCAGGAAGAGCGACGTTATTGTGGACCTTGGGACCGGCAGCGGCGTGATCCCGCTGATCCTTTATCACAAGAGTCAAGCTTCCAGAATCATAGGCGTGGAGAAGCAACCCGCTGCCTATGATTTGGCCGTGCGAAACGGGCATCTGAACGGCCTGGCAGACACTGTCGAATGGATACTGTGTGATGTGACAGAGATAGAAAAGCATCTTCCTTACGGTGCTTTTTCCATGGTCGTGAGCAACCCGCCCTATGTGGAAAAAGGCGGCGGACCAACAAGCCGATCTGATCTTATGGAGGCTGCGCGGCACGAAACCACTGCGGGATTGGCGGATTTTGTGCGAGCAGCCGCATATTTGCTTTCGCCCCTGGGCAGCTTCTGCCTGGTCCATCGGCCCTCTCGTCTGGTAGATATTCTTTGCTGTTGTCGAACGCATCATCTGGAACCCAAGCGGCTCCGCTTCGTAGCCCCAAGGCCGGGCGAATCGCCCAATATCGTTCTGATTCAATGCGTAAAGAACGGCGGCAAAGAACTTATCATAGAACCTACGCTGCACATCCGGAATGCACAAGGCGCTTATACCGAAGAGATCGATCGGATCTACGAGAGATAGGTAAACCAAAAACGACGATAAAAATCGTCGTTTTAAACGGTTGAAATCCGGTAGTGATTAGAGTCCCTTGATTTCGCTAAGACACTTCTTACAAATGTTTTTACCGTATACGGAAACGATGTCTGTTGCATCGTTACAAAAGATACAGGCGGGCTGATACTTGCGTAGAACGATATCACTTCCTTCTACGAATATCTCGATGGGATCGCCGATTTCCAGTTCAAAAGTACGGCGAAGTTCCATCGGAATAACAATCCTGCCCAGCGTATCCAGTTTCCTTACGATTCCGGTAGCTTTCATTTTTGCTGACCTCCTATGGGTAGTTAATATAATATAAAGTACATTGTAACATTTTAAATAGAAAAATCAAGATTTTTCAAATAATGGGAGCTTATTTTTTCTTGCTTTTTGCCAGATTTGCCAGGTTGGTCAGTGCGTTGGTCAGATTGGTGACTGCAGAGATCGTACTCTTGTTGTTTCGAAGTGTTCCTACCACATCTGACAGCGATCCACCCAGATCACTGATCAGTCGATGTGCCTCTTCTGTACCGGTTTTCGCTGCGTCAGTTATATGAGAAGTGTCGTCCATGATCTTTGCCATGGAACGTGCAGATGGGATCACGTTCCTGACGAGAACGATCAGATGATAAAGCAATACGATCGCCAGAAGGATGAGTACGACAAGAAGGGCGTCGATCAGCGATATGGTAATGGTCATAGCAGTTCTCCTTTCAGTTGGTTTCCCTTTCCTCATTATCGCCTATTTTTTTCTATATTACAACCGCTTTCAACAAGGGTGGGGGGATATTTTGACAAATATCAGGGAATTCAGTATAAT
>DPKU01000081.1:2507-3266 GCA_003542355.1 Clostridiales bacterium
GCAAGTGCGAGATCAACGATGTTCCCAATCTCAGGGATGTAGATGTCATGTGCAGAATCTTGCGCAGCATGGGCGCATCGGTCACCGAAGACTGGGAAACACATACCATAACTACTGAAATCGATCGGGTGATGGCAGAAGAGGTCCCCTATGAGCTGGTCAAGCGCATGCGGGCCTCCATCTTTGTGATGGGGCCGCTTCTGGCCAGGACAGGAAAAGCCAGGATCGCACTGCCAGGCGGTTGTTCCATCGGAGATCGGCCCATTGACCTTCACAATAAAGGAATGCGCGCTCTGGGCGCCCGGATCGACACGGAGCTGGGCGTGGTGGAAGCCACTGCGGAACATTTGAAAGGCGCTTTGATCTATCTGGATTTCCCCAGTGTGGGCGCCACAGAAAATACGATGATGGCAGCTACGCTGGCGAAAGGTTTGACGGTTATCGAGAATGCCGCAGAAGAACCGGAAATCGTGGACCTGGCTAATTTTCTCAATAAAATGGGCGCCCGCATCAAAGGTGCTGGAACAGACACCATCCGTATCGAGGGCGTAGAGAAGCTCCACGGAACCAGACATACCGTCATCCCCGATCGGATCGAAACGGGAACATTTATGGTTGCGGCAGCCATTACCCGGGGTGACATTCTGATCAAGAATTGCGTGCCGGACCACGTAAAGCCTGTGATCGCAAAATTGATGGAGTGCGGCGCTACGGTGAATGACGAAGTGGAAGGTCTGCGGGTTCGGGGCGATATCAAGC
>DPKU01000009.1:0-127 GCA_003542355.1 Clostridiales bacterium
ATCGCCGCATATGGCGTCATGTCTACACCTGCGCTGGTCGTAGATGGCAAAGTGGTGTCTTTCGGAAAAGTGTTGAAGACCGACGAGGTCGTTGACTTGCTGAAAAAGGTCAGAAACGTATAAGGAG
>DPKU01000009.1:191-3344 GCA_003542355.1 Clostridiales bacterium
AGCTATTCCGGTGGAACGGAACTTGTGCCTCGTATCAATCAGGACGCAGTGCGGCTCATCAAAGAAATCTATCACATCGATATGGAAAAGACACAGCAGTCCAAGCTGCTCACCGAGCTGCCGGAAATGGACATCGTGATCAAGATGGGCTGTGATGTGGTTTGTCCGCTTTTCCCGGCCGATTACGAAGAGGATTGGGGCTTGGACGATCCCAACGGAAAGAGCGACGCAGAATTCAAAGCTGTCATCTGTACCATCGAGGAAAACGTGCTGAGGCTGGCCGAAAAAATCAGGAGCGGCGCGATATCGCTCAACACATAATATATGCATGATATCGCTTCGGCTCTTTCTGCCGGTGCATTATAGGATCGATATATAAAAAAGGAGCCTGCTCCCACGAGCAGGCTCTTGCAGTACAATAGGAATCAATCGATAGGTTCGTACAGATATCTGGCGGGTATGATCTCCGAGCCTAATGCTTCTCCGTGCCAGCCCATGGTGATGGAGGCGGCGATCCCCATCTCCATGTATTCGATGTGCAGCTTATACTTGACGCCCACCTCGGCGGAGAAGGTATATTCGTAGGCTTCCTTGCTGTTCCATGTCCATGTGTCGATCACCAGCACATCATTCAGCCAAACCTTCAGCGCATCATCCACCGTAAATACCAGGGTGGTATCTTCTGTGAATTTTGCTTCTACATAGCCATCCATTTCACCGTAGAATCGGTCTGTGGCAATGCCTTCCGGCGCATCCATTCCCCAGTCGTAATCGATGGCTGCAACAGTCGTGTGGGCCGCTTCCGCTGCGATGTCCCCATTCCAGTCTACTTCGTGGAAAGCCGTCTGCAGTCCGGTGCCGGTCTTCTGAAGAAGGTTATAATATTGAGGCGTGGCATAGGAGGTATAGACGTCCTGCTGTACGAATAAGTTTGCTTCCGGGACCAGTCCCATAGGCACGCTCTCTGCCTCCCAGAAAAGGAATACAGCAGCGTACAGAGGCTTCTGCTGATACTCTACCGTAATGGGATAGTATGTTCCCGCCTGCAGGTAAATCGGTGCATCGGATTCGCTGTACGCAAGGCTCAGAAATCC
Organism: Clostridiales bacterium; assembly: GCA_003542355.1. GTDB lineage: Bacteria > Bacillota > Clostridia > Peptostreptococcales > Anaerovoracaceae > UBA10908. The sequence continues at coordinate 1,286 of DPKU01000009.1, forward strand.
CCAGTTGTCGATGACCATCGTATCGTTGACGGATACCCGAACACCGTCGTCGGAATAGGTGTTGAACGAATAGCTGCCCGATATGGTGGGTCGAATATAGCCTGTCCAGCGGATGGAGTAGTCTTCCGGTTCGATCACCTCGTCGGGCGGTTCATATCCGAAGTTGAAGGCGATACGCGGATCGATCCGCCGCATACGCAGGGCGGATTCGTTTTGCAGATTGCTTTCGTCGTAGTATTCGCCCAGGAGACCGTTCGTATAGTTGGGATCCAGACCCAAAATTTCAAAATGGGCCGTGATCGTTACATTTCCAGTGACAGTGACATTTCCGCCGGCATCCGGAACCATGGAAGGATCCGAAGAAGTGAAGCCCGTAAACATAAAACCGTCAGCCGGTGTGACCGTCAGGTGGATCGTTTCTCCGTCAAGGGCCTCCGCATAAGTGGGTGTAACCGTTCCGGCGCCGATAGGACTGACGGCAGCATTGACAGTGTGAATTTCCGGAGGCGCCTCAATCAATTCTGCAGGTAGATCGAACGTAGCGTACAGGGAACCGTAAGTGATACGCACATTACTTCCTGGAATGCTCAGACTATCGGCCACCAGACGGCCGGTAATGTTGCTGGACCCGCCCAGCGAGACCGCCGCGTCAGGAGCGTAGAGCAATCCTGTTATTGCATCGTTGTTTGGAAGGCTAACTGTAGAAGCATCGGTAACGAGACTTCCGATGATCGAAAAGTTGCTGGGACTGACAATGTTTGTGATTCCCGTATATATCACATGTCCATAAAATGGAATCGTTGCGTGAAGCGGCAGGTAGTCGTGGGCGACGATGTAGACCTGATCCGGGTTTTCCGATGCGTTCCGAATCAAAACCGGCTGTGTGCCTGTGTAATCGTTAATATAAAGGTACAGCTTGTTTGCGCCTGTAACTTGCATCTCGATCCATGACGTAATATTAAGAGTATTGATCACGATGTGCAGGTCAGAAGCGTTCGTGTTGAATGTGACGCTTTTGGATTTTGTGATGTCAAGCGTACCGAAATGGGTGTCCTGATCGATGACGATCGCCTTATTGTTCGACTGATTGGCCATGTAGTTCCCAATGGCCGGAAAGGCTGCTATACTCGGAAAAGTCGCTTCATATGCCGTATCTGACAACTCACTGTCCTTATAGGCGTATTCGGAATAATTGACTTCATAAAAGTCGGTTCCATAGAGCGGATAGGTATAAGAAGTACCCGTCTTGTGAAAAATCGTTCCTGTGCAGAACGTTCGCCCGCTGAAAGCGATGCTGCCGTTTGCCGTGTACAAATCTCCTTCAACACCCGAAGAGCCGGTGAGTGCGTTAAAGTCGTTGTTGATATATACCGCCATTGCATCGGGGTCCGGCTCGATCACAGGCACAGCAGAAACAGGCGTTGCGGCAGTGAGCAGCAGACTTAGGATGATACCTATGGATGCGAATCGTCTCTTTTTCATTTTTCCCCTCTTAGCGAGTGATAGATACGGTCTTTATTACAGGATCCCAGTTCACAGTGGCATCCAGGGCCTCGGATATGAATCGCACCGGCACTAAGGTGCGGCCATCCCGGATGAACGGAGCAACGTCCATTGGCACTCGTTCTTTAGGTGGTATACCGCTTATAAGATCTAATATCAAAAAATCCGTATTCCCAATCATGAGAAAAATGTATTTATTCTCGTGGCGAATCTCGATGCTTCTGGATCCGGCGTCCCAAGTGATGGATTCGTTGCTGACGCCCAGCGCATTGAGTATGCTTCGAAAAGGGAGCATCGTTCTTCCGTCAACGATAATGGCTGGCGTGTCAGTTGCAATGCGGGTTCCATTGACATAAACGGCTACTTCGGTTTCCGCAAATGCAACACTGCCTGAAAGCAGGAGCAGGACACTCAGGATGCAAAGGATTCGCTTGTATTGTCGTTTGGTTCGCATATCGTCCTTAGCAACTGTCTGTCTGCCACGTTTAACTCGTAGTAACTGAGAATAATTCTTAGTTATTACTAATTGTATACTAAATAAGAAAGATGTCCAGCA
>DPKU01000174.1 GCA_003542355.1 Clostridiales bacterium
ACGCTCCGTGCAGTGCTGTTTCGGTGATATACGATGCAGATGGCACTTTCGTCCGATCGAGCCGTATCAAGCGCAATCCTGATGTGGTATTGGTGGACACGGATGTGATCAGCACGGCACCGGTGAGAATGCTGGTGGCGGGCATGGGCGATGCTTTTGCGACTTATTATGAAGCAAGAGCCTGCGACAGGTCCGGAGCAAGCAACTACACAGGAGGCGTACATTCGGAAGCGGCTTTTGCCCTCGCCGAGCTATGCAACCGCGTTTTACTGGAATATGGTGCACAAGCGAAAGAGAGTGTAGAAGAAAAGTCCTGGTCATTTGCGCTGGAAAAAGTAGTAGAGGCGAACATCTATCTGAGCGGTGTAGGATTCGAAAACAACGGATGTGCCATTGCACATGCTTTGTATAACGGTATGACTGCAGTGCTCAAACCTTTTCCGGTTTTTCACGGAGAAGGCGTTGCCTACGGAACGCTGGTCCAGCTGGCTGCAGAATATTTGGATCAAGGCGAGTGGAACGAAGCCGAGTGGAAAGAAGTGACCGGTTTTTATCAAAGCGTGGGACTTCCTATGAGGCTCAGCGACTTGGATGGATCGGATGCGCACGATGATGCGCTGCTTCTCCGAATCGGAGAAGCCACTTGCGGATCAGGCCCCAATGCCCACAAAATGCCATTTCAGGTGACCGCCGAGCTCATTGCTCAGGCAATGCGGGCGGTGGATGAAAGAACGAAGGAGCTGCGGTCCGGTCGTGCCGGCTTGTGAGGAAGAAGGTTCTTATGAAGAGTATGTTCGATATTAGAGGGAAAAAAGCAATCATCAGCGGCGGAAGCCGAGGTCTGGGCAAAGGCATGGCCCAGGGGCTTCATGATGCCGGTGTGGAGCTGGTTCTCATGGGGACCAACGAAAATGTGATGAAAGCAGCGGCACAGATCCATACGGAGGAAGTGCCTGCCCATGGAGTCATCGCTGATTTTCGGGACAAAAAGGATGTTGAAAAAGCGTTTGGGAGCGCCATGGCGCTGCTGGGGGATCTGGACATTCTGGTGAACAATGCCGGTATGCAAATGCGACATCCGGCGGAAGAATTTCCGTTGGAGGATTGGGATACCGTCTTAACAGTGAATTTGACCTCTGCGTTCATCATGAGCCAGCTGGCCGGAAAGGTGATGCTTCAGAAGGGATACGGAAAGATCATCAACATCGCATCCTTGCTGAGTTTTCAGGGTGGGATCACCGTGCCTGCCTATGCTGCAAGCAAAGGCGGAATCGCCCAGCTTACAAAGGCGCTGGCCAATGAATGGGCCGGACGGGGCATCAATATCAATGCCATTGCACCCGGATATATGGCCACAGATAACACTGCTGCGCTGCGCGCTGACGAAGTGCGGAATCGACAAATACTGGAGCGGATCCCGGCGGGTCGGTACGGCACACCCGAAGATATGGTGGGCACTGTGATCTACCTTGCCTCTCCGGCGTCAGACTACGTGAATGGGTCCGTTCTGGTCGTGGATGGCGGCTGGATGGGACGATAATCCTAACGAAGGAGCGAATCGATGAAAAAATGTGTTATCACCGGAGCGGCCAGAACAGCGGTGGGCGGCTATCTGGGAAGTCTTAAAACCGTGGAAGCGCAGGATCTCTGTGCTGCTGTGATCCAAGAGGCCGCGAACAGAAGCGGAATCGGAACGGATAAAATCGACGAAGTGATCATGGGAGATGTGTACGGCTATACCCCCAACGTGGCGCGATGTGCTGCCTTGCTGGCCGGCGTTCCGGAAAGCGTACCGGCTTTTTCTGTGGACCGGCAGTGTGCTTCATCCCTGCAGGCAGTGGTCAGCGCTGTGTGCGAGATCGCTGCAGATGAAGCGGAGATCGTCATGGCCGGCGGCGTGGAAGTGATGTCCCGGATGCCTTTCTACTTTGATCCTTCCACCAGATACAAAGCCTTTCGCATGGGCGATAAAACGCTTTATGACACATTTACCCGCGGCGTCACCATCGTGCAGCCCCAGGCCCTTTATCCGGATACGAACATGGGCCTTACGGCGGAGAATGTGGCTGAAAAATACGGGATCTCCAGAGAAGCGCAGGACAGATTTGCACTGGACAGCCAACTGAAGTATAAAGCGGCGATGGAAGCAGGAAAATTCAGAGATGAGATTGTCCCTTTCGAGGTCGTTGACCGCAAAAATTCTTTTCTGTTCGAAGTGGACGAGCATCCGAAAACGGATACGACCTTGGAATCCTTGGCGAAGCTGAAGCCTGCATTCAAACGGGACGGAACAGGCACCGTAACGGCCGGGAATGCCTCTGGTATGAATGACGGCGCTTCTGCGGTGGTCGTAATGTCTCAGGCGAAAGCCGATACGCTGGGGTTGAAGCCTCTGGTGGAGATCGTCAGTATGGCCAGTGCCGGCGTGGATCCACGTTATATGGGGCTTGGGCCGGTCCCTGCGGTACGAAAAGCATTGGAGAAAGCCGGATTGACGTTGGAAGACATAGCTCTGATCGAGCTGAATGAGGCTTTCGCCGCCCAGAGCCTGGGATGCTTAAAAGAGTTGGGCATGGACATGGGCAGTGCGTTGTATGAGCGCGTAAATGTAAACGGTGGCGCCATCGCCCACGGACATGCGCTGGGAAACAGCGGCACGCGGATTTTAACGACGCTGATCTACGAAATGAAACGCCGCAAGGCGATGTATGGCTTGGCAACACTTTGTATCGGCGGTGGAATGGGAACCGCAATGATCATTAAAAATATCGAATAGATAACAGAACGAGAGGGAAAGTACATGACGATGAAAAAAATAGGCGTCGTTGGCGCCGGAATGATGGGCGCGGAGATCGCTTTATGCTTTGCAAAAAAGAACATGCCGGTGATCCTAAGCGACGTGACGCAAGAGTTGGCTGCAAACGGAAAGAAAAAGCAGGAGGACGTGCTGGACAGAAGCATCGCCAAAGGGAGATTCCCTGCCGAAGACAAGCAAGCTGTTCTGAACTGTGTTGCGACGACTGCTGATCTGAAGGACCTGGCCGATTGCGATATCGTGATCGAAGCCGTTCTCGAAAGCTTTGAGATCAAAGCCAAAGTGTATCAGCAGTTGGATGCCATCTGCAAAAAAGAAACCATTATCGCGAGCAATACCTCCAGTATTTCTATAACCAAGCTCGCCTCGGCCGTAAGCAAGGAGAGAGTCGGGAAGTTCATCGGGACACACTTCAACTCCCCCGCAAGTGTGATGAAGCTCGTTGAAATCATCCCAGCTCTCCTGACGGACGAGGAGACGATCCAGGCTACCACGCAACTGATGATGGCCATCGAAAAAGAGCCAGTCCGGGTCAAAGATGTCGTGGGTTTCGGATTGAACAGATTATTTCATGTGTTCTATCTGGAAGCCTGCCGCCTGGTGGAAGAAGGCGTCTGCACCATTGAAGATGTGGATAAGATCTGTGTATACGGTCTGGGCCATCCCCTTGGAATTTTTAAACTGCTGGATCACACAGGCCACGATCTGAATCAGCCTATCGACCAGATCCTCTTCGACGCATACGGAGATCGGTTCCGGCCCAGCCCCCAGATTCAAAGACTGGTGGATGCAGGACGTTTGGGCAGAAAAACCGGACACGGATTTTACGACTATTCGAAGAAATAGAGGAGCGCTGTAAGATGGATGATGATAAGAAATTGACCTCGAAAGAGTTTTTAAACCAGCTGGTTGCCAAGCACTACGAAGGCGCATTGCAGGCCAAAGCAGAAGGCAAGCCGGTCGTCTGGGCTACATCGATCTGCCCCCAGGAACTTCTGGAGACCATGGATCTGGCAACCGTATATCCGGAAAACCATGCTGCTGCCATCGGGGCAAGGAAGGGCGCTCTGGATTTTATCGAAAACGCAGAAGGCAGAGGATATTCTTCGGACAACTGCTCCTATGCCCGGGTCAACCTCGGATATGCGGATATCCAAAAGGCCGAAGCGCAGGACATTCCCATGCCGGATCTGTTGTTCTGCTGCAGCAACATCTGCAACACGGTCATCAAGTGGTACGAAAATCTGGCCAAGACACTTCAGATTCCGCTGATCATGTTCGACATGCCCTTCAATCACACCTATGAGGTTCCGGCGCACAGCGTCAAGTATATGAAAGGTCAGATCGAATATGCGATCGGCCAATTGGAAGCTTTCACGAAGAAGAGGTTCGACTACGACAAATTCGGTGAAGTGATGGAGTTGTCCAACGCGACTTGTGAATGGTGGAAAAAGGCGACGGACTGGGCAAAAGTGATCCCTTCTCCTTTGAACGGCTTCGACATGTTCAACTATATGGCCATGATCGTATGCATGCGCGGCAACGCCGACGGTCACAGACTGTTTAAAATGTGGCACGACGAGCTGGAAGCCAAAGCCAAAGCAGGGCTCGGGCCCTGGAGCTCGGCGGAAGAAAAGTACAGGGTCATGTGGGACGGCATCGCCTGCTGGCCGCATCTGTCCACTACCTTCAAAGCACTTAAGAAGTACGGCATCAACATGGTCACCTCTACGTATCCGGATTCCTGGAATGTCCGGTACGAAAAGAACGATCTGGCCGGTATGGCAAAGGCCTATTCATCCAATTATGCAAATCGCAATCTGGATTATGACGAAGACAACGTGGTTCGTCTGGTGAAGGATTTCAAGCTGGACGGCATCGTGTATCACTCCAACAGAAGCTGTAAACTCATGGACTTCAGACAGTACGAAATACAGCGAAGAGTGGAGGCTGCTACTGGGATCCCTTCGGTGGTGTTTGACGGAGATCAGACCGATCCACGGGCGTTTTCCGAGGCGCAGTACGAAACCAGGATCCAGGCGTTGGTGGAAATGATGGAAGAAAACAAGGAAGCGAGGAGGAAGGGTTGATGAGCAAAGCCATATCGATCGTACAGGAGCTGGAAGCTGCTGCGCTTTCTCCCTATCAGGCGGTCATGAGAACCTTGAAAGAGACGGGAAAAGAAGCCATTGGCTGTTTCCCGATCTACACACCGGAAGAGCTGATTTATGCAGCCGGGATGATTCCGGTGGGCATGTGGGGCGGAGATACAGAGCTGAAGCTGGCAGACCGCTATCTTCAGACCTTTTGCTGTTCCATCATGCGATCCAACATCGAGTACAGCATGATGGGTGCCTATGACATGCTCAAAGCTGTGATCATTCCCACGTTTTGCGATACGCTGAAATGCATCTGCGAAAACTGGAAGGTGAGCGCGCCACACATCCCTGTCATTCCCATGGCCTATCCTCAGAATCGGCGCATCGAGGCAGGCTTTGTTTACATGACGGAAGAGCTGGAGCGGGTGCGCGGAGAACTGGAGACAATATCAGGCAAACCGATCACCGAAGCCATGCTGGAAGAAGCGTTTGCAGTTTATGAAGCATACCGCAGCGCAATGCGGGAATTTGTCAAAGTGGCAGTGGAACACCCTGAAACGATCAACGCCAAAAGCCGGCACCTCATCATCAAAGCCGGATACTTTTCCGACAAAAAAGCGTATACGGATAAAATACGTATGCTTACAGAGGCATTGAAGGAAGAATCCGTGAAGCCTTTTCACGGCATCAAGGTTGTCGCCACCGGTTTGATCGCTGAACCTCCTGCATTGCTGGACATATTTGTGAAAAACAATGTGGCGATCGCAGCCGACGACCTGGCTCAGGAATCCAGACAGTTTCGGACGCTGTCCCGCAGTGACGGAAGCGTGATCGAGCGTCTGTCCTGGCGCGTCGTGGACCAGCAGGGCTGTACGTTCCTCTACGAAGTGGAGAAGACCAGAGGGCAGATGCTGATCGAGCAGGTAAAAGAGACCGGATCCAAAGGCGTCGTGATATTCATGATGAAATTCTGCGACCCGGAGGAATTCGACTACCCGGTCTACAAAGAAGAACTGGAGCAGGCCGGAATTCCGGTGCTTTATCTGGAAACGGAACAGCAAATGGATTCTTTTGCTCAAATCCAGACCCGTGTTCAAAGCTTTGCCGAAATGCTGGCATAAATCATCTGCAAAAGACGAAAGGGATATATGTATTTAGGAATTGACATCGGCTCTACTTCCACAAAAGCGGCTTTGATCGACGGAAACGGAAGCCTTGCAGCCCAAAAAGTCGTAAATATCGGCACAGGTACCAACGGTCTTGATCTGGTGCTCGCAGAACTGTTTCAGGCGGCAGACGTCACAATGGAAGACGTCGAGTACACGGTAGCCACCGGATACGGCCGGCTCCTGTGTGCGGTGGCCGACAAGCAGATCACAGAGATCAGCTGCCACGCCAAAGGAGTGTCATATCTTGTAAGAGGTACGGGCACGATCATCGACATCGGCGGACAGGATTCCAAAGTCATCCGTCTGGATCCTCAGGGCCGGGTCATGAACTTTGCGATGAACGAAAAATGTGCCGCCGGTACCGGACGGTTTCTGGAAGTGATGGGCCGGGTTCTGGGCTGCAGTCTGGATGAACTATCCGAATTGGCCGGCGCATCGACCAGGGAAGTTCAGATCAGCAGCGTGTGTACGGTCTTTGCGGAAAGCGAAGTGATCTCCCAGCTATCTATGGGAACCCGCCGGGAAGATGTTGCCAAAGGCGCATTGGTCTCTATTGCCAAGCGCGTGGCTGGATTGTGCAAACGGGTGGGCGTGGAGCCCAGAGTGGTTATGACCGGCGGCGTTGCCCTGAACAAAAACATGGTGGCGGCCATGAGCCGGGAGTTGAACGAAGATGTGCAGGCAGCGCCATACACACAGGCTGTGGGCGCCATCGGCGCGGCTCTCTTTGCGCTGGAGGCCGCCGGAAAGAAGGAGAATAGCAATGCTTGACACACAACTCAGCAGAGCACAGATCATGGAGATCATTCCGCACAGAGATCCCATGCTCCTGGTGGATCGCGTGCTGTCCATGAAAGAAGGAACGTGTATTGAAGGGTCGTTTTATGTGGACCCCAACCGGGAGATTTTTAAGGGTCATTTTCCGGGCGAACCGGTCCTTCCGGGCGTATATACCGTGGAGGTGATGGCCCAGGTGTCCGATATCCTGCTCTTGTCCATGGCGCGGTATGCCGGAAAGATCCCGCTCTTCATCGGCATCGACAAAGTGCGCTTTTTGCGCAAGATCCAACCCGGTGATACACTGCGGATCCTGAGCAAAATCCAATCAGAGCGGCTCGAAAAATCGATCGTCACCTGCAGTGCAGAGGTCTATACCCAAGGAGAATTGGCATGTACCGGAGACGTTACACTGGCCATGAGATAGAAGGAGGAAATCATGAACTTTACACCGACAAAAGAACAGGACATGGTCAGACAGATGGTCCGGGAGTTTGCCGAGACCGAGGTGAAGCCCATTGCTGCGGAAATAGACGAAAAGGCTGAATATCCTTTTGATACCGTTGCCAAAGCCGCAAAGCTGGGACTCCTGGGCATGCCGTTTCCCGCAGAATACGGCGGCGGCGAAACGGACTACATCAGCTATATCATCGCCGTGGAGGAATTGTCCAGAGTCTGCGGATCTCACGGCGTGATCGTACAGACCCACTGTGCGCTCTGCTGCTGGCCGATCCTGACCTATGGTACAACCGAGCAAAAAGAAAAATACCTCCCCGACCTGGTGGCCGGCAGAAAACTGGGCGCTTTCGGCTTGACGGAGCCCAATGCCGGTACCGACGCGGCGGGCATCCAGACCCGTGCGGTGGACAAAGGGGATCACTGGCTTCTCAATGGAAGCAAGATTTTTATCTCCGGTGGCGGCATTGCCGACGTCTACGTCATTATGGCTATGACGGACAAATCTAAAGGAACGAGAGGGATCTCCTCCTTCATTGTCGAAAAAGGGATGCCAGGGTTCACAGTGCCCAAGCACGAGAACAAGATGGGGATCCGAGGCAGCTTGGCCGGCGAACTGGTGTTCGAGGATGTAAAGATTCCTAAAGAAAACCTGTTGGGAACCATTGGTAAAGGCTTTAAAGTTGCCATTC
>DPKU01000018.1 GCA_003542355.1 Clostridiales bacterium
ATCCGATCGGCGATCCGGGGGCCCCGGATGGTGCGCAGAATGCAAAAAAACAGCAGAATTGCCAGCAGAAAAAGAGCACCGGTAAGCATGAGCTCAAAAGCCTTTTGCAGGCCTGGATGGACAAATGTCATCGTCCGCTCACCTCCTCCATCCGCCGAAGGCGCCGGACCAGCCGCGAATCTTCGATATCCTTGGCCAGCGATACATCCAGACAGTGAACGGTAAACACTTCCTTGTCCAGGGAAACTGTGATGGTTCCGGGCGTCAATGTGATGGAATTGGCCAGGACTGCCCGGGCCGTTTCCGTATGGAGCCCCGTCCGAAATCGAATGATCCGGGGCGCAGGTTTTCGAATTCTATCAAAAATATAGGGGATCGCAGCCAGATTGGCTTTCCAGATCTCACCGACCAGCGCACCCACATACAAAAACACCTGAAAAGTAAGCGCAAGGACCCGGCGCTCTTTTTCGATGCTGTAATCCATATAGCGACAGGCAAAGCCAAGAAGCAGACCCGCAAAAAGAAGTCCGAAGACAAAGATCTCCGGCGTCACCCGTCCGTTGAATATCAGCCATAAAGTGAAGAGCAGGACAAACAAGATCGCACCTTTCTACTGAAATAATTTCAAAAACTCCTGAGCCGGAAGCGGTTTGGAATAATGAAAGCCCTGGATACGCTCAACACCCAGCCGGCGAAGTTCTTCGATCTGCTCGGGTCGGTTGATCCCCTCCACGATCACCAGGAATCCCAGCTGTCTGCACAAATGGACCATCTCCTCGAACAGCACTGCGCTGTGGGTGCCCGATTCATACGCGGAAAACATGCTGTGGTCCATTTTAACGGCATAGAGCGGCAAATTTGCGATCCGGTACAAATTGGAATACCCCGCCCCGAAATCGTCCAACAGCAGGCGGATGCCTTTCTGGGCGAAAGACTGCAGCCGTGCGATCAAGTCATCGCTGAAAGCCGCTGCCACCGTTTCGGTGATTTCCAATCCAATGGAATCGAAGGGAATGCCTTCGTCCAGAATGATGCTGATAATGCTCTCGTACAGATCATCCTGAAGCAGATCGACGGTGGAAACGTTCACTGTGATCATCTCCAGGCCGTACCGACCCAGAGGCCCGTGTTCCCTTATGAACCGGCAGGCGCTCCTGAGTACACGCCGGTCGATCTGGACGATGGTTCCGTTGGCTTCTGCAATGGATACCAGCTCCTGTGCGGGGATATCACCCAGGCTCGGATCGCGGAGCCGGATCAGAGCTTCGGCTGACACGAATCGCTCTTTCCCCAGCGAATAGATCGGTTGAAAGCGGAGCTCGAAACCATCCTGACGCAGGGCCTTGACCATGGCCGATTCCACAGCAGCATAGCGATTCAATTCAGCGATGATCTCCGTATCGATCTGGATCAAACCTCTTTTTCCCAGAGCTTTTGCCTTCTGGAACGCCGTTTCCACCAGCCGGGTGAAATTTGTAGACGATGTGACCAGATCCCCCTGGGGAAATGCGCATACCGCCAGCGGAAGCTTCATAATGGAACCCTCTGCTTCGTAATGAAACATCTCGCTCTCTTTCAGCTCCGCTGCGGCTTTTTCGTAACAATCCCTGTCCTCGGTGAGCATCACGTATACTGAGGCGCTCATGCGAAAGACCCAGCCTTTTGGACAAAGCCGCTCCAGGTAGTCGGCCATTTGCTTCACCGCTTCGTTCGTCGCGCTCAACGTAAGATGCTGGCTCTGATTCAGCAGCCCTTCGATGCTCACGGCAAAGCCCAGCATTTTTTTTCGGTGCCGGGCGCCGCTGTCGATATACCGCATCAATGCCGCATGGTTAAAAACGCCTGTCACCGCATCCAGCATATCTTCGGGGATCTGCATGGCAAAGAACATCATAGTGATGGCCAGCGCGATCACCATGCTGCTGAGCAGGTATTCCGGAAACAGATACTGGATGAACACGCCTGCAGCGACAAAGACCAAAAACAACAGGATCGTCGTAAACTGAGCCCGTATAAACTTTTTCCGGTACTGCAGCAGCGCGAGCAATGTAAGCGTCAGATAGAAGGCAACGCTCCCATACATCCAGTAAAAATAGGGTCCGCGCATGTAGGGCTGGCCTTGCTCTGCATAAAAAATCCAGCGCGTTGCGGGATTGACCAGCAACGCCAGCACATTGACAACCGCCGGCAGCAGTGTTGCACCGACCAGAAAGCGCTTTTGTGGCCGGAGTTCCTCTGCAACCGCCAGAACATACATAAACAGTGCGACCGGCATGATATTCTGAATGATATAGAAAGGCGTGTTGATGGCATAATTGATCCAGGGAGGCAGCGTTTGGGCATGCATGATCGTCCAGGAGCCGGCGATATCCAGGATCAGATCCGCCAGTGCCAGGATCATCACCTTGCCGTAAATGTGATTCTGAAGACTGGGGTAGCTTTTCTTTTGAAAATAATGGACTGCGACGACGATGAGGAACGCCAGCGAACAGACCGCATAGCCAAACTCGTATTCCATAAGCCTCCCTTGTGCTGTAAACATATATTTTGATTATCCCATTTATTANNAATTATCGTAAAATACTTGCAATGGAAGCTCTGAAATGATAAATTATTCATGTGTTGAATCAAATTGAAACGTTCATGCTGAACAAATGAAGGAGGACGCCCCAGTGAAAGACGACAGATCCATTCCGGCTTCACAGAAAAGTGAAACCTATATCAGTCCCACGACTCAGATCACCGGCTCGATCAGCGCGGAAAACAGCATCGTGTTAGACGGCAGGATCAACGGAAATCTTTCGTCTGAAAGTGATATCCGCATCACAGGCACCGTTGTAGGAAACGTGTCGGGGCAGGATATCATCCTGGCAGGCGGCCGGGTCAAAGGAGATATATTCGCCAAGGGAGATATCAAGGCAAACACCGAATCGGTGATCATCGGCGATGTTGCCGGCCAAAACATGGATTTCAATGGAAAGTGCAAGGGCAATCTGATCATCGAAGAAATCGTAACGCTCCGCAGCGAATCCCTGGTAGCCGGAAATATCCGCTCCTTCACAGTGGGCATGGAGACCGGCGCTGCCGTGCGCGGCGAGATCCAGAGCACCTCGGAAAGAACCATCGACGAAAGCGTGTTCGACAACATGTAGCGTGCGAAAGCAATCCTACATTCGAAAGCTTTGAAAGAGCGTTCCGTTATCATGCATGCATCAGAGCACTCGATTTCGAGTGCTCTGTTTCTACTCTGACCCATTTCCCAAAGAGGTGCCCATGAAGGGATCTTCCCCTGCCGCCTCCGGCGATCACGCCCGACATTATGTGATCGAAGGAGATCGTCTCATCACCTATACCGGCCAGGAAACGCATCTGGTGCTGCCCGCAGGGATCCGGCGCATCGCTGACGAAGCTTTTCTGCGGCATCCTTCCCTTCGGGCAGTCGTGTTTCCCGACAGCGTAGAGCAGGTCGGAGACAAAGCATTTTTTGCCTGTTCGTCCCTCCGGGAGGTCCTTCCGGGATGCCGGCTGCAATCCATCGGCGCCTTCGCCTTTGCGGACTGCAGCCTTCTGCACATGCCTGCTTTTCCAGATTCTCTCCGGGAGATCGGCGACTATGCTTTTTCCTGGAGCTTCGGAAGCGGAGAAGGATCCGAAGACAGGGACGGCGTCGCCGACCTGCCCGAAGGGCTGACCCACGTGGGCGAAGGCGCATTCTGGGGATGCAGAGGCATCCTGGCCAGCGAGACGCTACAGACACCAGCGCTGGGCCGGGTGCTGTACGACCCGGACAAAAAATCGGGACACTGGGCAGACAGCATCCGATTCAAAGGACATTTCCTCTCCATACGATCCGCCGGCACAGGAAAGACGAAATACACCCTGTGGATGTCCTCACGCGCCGAACAGCGAAGTTATCTGGATTTGTTGATGGCGCTGTGGCGCCCCGACGGCCATTTGGACCTTGTCGCCTACGACAAGCTGTTTTCATCGATGGTCTCGAAAGAAGATAAAACAAAAGTCGCGCTGTATCGACTGTTGTACCCCAAGGACCTTGGGGATCCCGCCGAAGAACAATACTTGTCCTGGCTTGGAAAACACGCAGTCGAAAGCGTGGGATCCGTGGACGACGATCATCGATGGGCACTGCTGGAACTGCTTTCTGCCCGGAACCTCCTGCGGCCCGAACAGGCAAGCGCCCTGTTTGATGCAGTAAACAGCAAGAATGACACCCGCTGCATCGCCTGGCTGATCCGGCACACGCAGCAACAGGCCGCGCGCTGTGCCGACGAGCTTACTCTTTAACGAACGAAGGACAGGCCCATGGCGATCCGAAAAGACAACGAAATGATTTGTGACGTGTCCCTGGACATCCTTCGGCTTACCCGGGATGCGTTGACCGTGGCACTGAAATACCTGAGCATGGCATTCCAACGCCTCACACTGATCTGCAGCCCCGGCACCGACGGCATGGCCACGGACTGCGATGCCATCTATTTCGATCCGGACTGGATCATCCGTTCTTACCGAGAAGATCCCGACATTCTGAAACGGGCTTATCTGCACACGGTACTGCACTGTCTGCTGGGGCACCCGTTCCGGGCCTACGGCAAAGAAGAAGGCCTGTGGAACTTTTGCGCTGACCTGGAAGTGGAAAACATTCTTGCTGCGCTGCCGCTTCCCGGAGAGACCGGTCCCGAAGCTGGGCGCAGAGCGTCCATGCTTTCGGGCCTCGCACAGGAAATGCCCGTCCTGACGGCAGAGTTCCTTTATTCCCGCTATCGGGACGCTCAGGTCGCAGCTTCGGATCTTGCCGGCCCAACCGCCTGGTTCTATAAAGATGATCACCGTCTGTGGCAAACAGTCGCCGATGAGGACCAGAGCGATGTATCATCCTCTGGCGAAGGCAGCCGGCAGATCGGGATCCAGGAGGAATGGAGTCGGATCCTGCGTATGGAAATAGAAAAGACCCGCGGCAGCCAGGAAACATTGCCCGGCGCCTTGATACAGCAAATGCCCGAATGCAAACAGCGGCAGGAGAACCGCTACGACGCCTTTTTAAAACGCTTCGCCGTCATCGACGAAGAATTGCGGGAAGACCCCGACGCCTACGATTTCGGCCTGTACAGCTACGGCTTGTCCCTCTACGGCAATATGCCGCTGGTGGAACCGTTGGAATACCGTGAAACCGAAAAAATTCGGGATTTCGTGATCGCCCTGGACACATCGGGCTCATGCAAGGGGGAGCCGATCCGCGCTTTTCTGACCCGTACTTATGATATAATCAAGAGCACTGAGCGCATTTCCCAGAAGACCCGTCTTTATTTGATCCAGGCAGACGACAGGATCCGCTCCTGCCGTCTCATCATGGGAGACCAGGACATGGAAGACTATCTGGCAAATGAAAAATTGATGGGATTCGGCGATACGGATTTCCGGCCGGTGTTCCGCTGGGTGGAAGATCAGCTCCGGCTCGGTGTGCTGCGAAACCTGAGAGGTCTCCTCTATTTCACCGATGGATTTGGCACCTATCCGGACTGGGCGCCGCCCTGCGAAGCCGTCTTTGCTTTTATCAAAGGAAAC
>DPKU01000087.1 GCA_003542355.1 Clostridiales bacterium
TTGCGCACTTTATTCTACATGATCGCATTTTAGAAATTATGAATTTTTTTCTTGACCCACCTTTATTGTTATAGTATTATCGATTTGTTAATATTTAACATGCATTCTCTCTTTTGTTCACTTTGGCGCATACAGATTGTTATAATTGAATAGTATTACGCATGAACACGGAAGTGATTCTGTATGCGCCAATCTGATATTGTCAAGCAAAAGCCGCCATGAAAAATGGCGGCTTGGTTTTTGAAAAGCTTATTAAATATCCAACGGGTCTTCCGGAAATGGCGTGCGGTCGAACTGGATGGTATATGCTTTCGTAGCCAGTCCGTCGGCGGAAGCAATCACAAAATTCTTCTGTGTGATTGTGGAATCCAGGTTCAGCGTGATCGGATCGCCGGCTGTTATTGTGACGCCGTCGATTTGAATGGTGGCAGCCAGATCCGTAGGAGTAATGGCCAGCGTCACCTGAACCGGGTCTGCGCCGATGGCAAAGGGCGCAGACACATCCGGTACATAATCTGTTCCGTTGATCGTCATGCTGTCCAATGCAGCGCTTCCGGCGACCCGCACCGTCACAGTGTAGGTAACACTGCGCTTGCCCAGCTCCTGCACCACCACAGAAATATCTGCTGATCCGGCAGTCAAGTCGATCTGCTTGCCAGCCATTTCCACATCCCCGTTGATGGTCAGATCCCCCACAAAGGAGAGCGCATTGGCTTCTGCTGTTACTTCCACATAGGAAGTTCCGTCCGGGACCACGATAGTCCCATAGCTCAACTTATCCGGCTTGAATCCGCTCAGGATATTGGCGGTGCCTGTATCAGGAACGATGGTCAGGCTCTTCAGTTTCAAAGGTTCCGTGGTGGCCGCCGAGCTGACCACATGGGAAGCGTTGCCGCTGCCATCGTACATGACCGCATAGATTCTGTAAGCAGTATCTCGGGTGATGCCTTCCCCCGAGAGTGTCAGCGTCGCTGCGCCAGAGGCCGGTGTTGCGGCGTTGACGGCGGCAATGGCCGCAGCATCCGTCGCATCCTTGCCGTCCCGGATCCGGGCTGCCGTTGGCGCAACAGCGTCTGCGGGCAGCAATACCGCGTAGATCCTGCCGCTGATATTGGGCGTCGCTTTAAAGTCCACGGACGTTTCGCGCGGAACGACGCTGACGCTGCTCAGCACCGGCATCCCTGCCGTCGTCCAAGTCGCGCTGGAAGCCGCTACCGCATCTCCGTCAGCTGTCTTAAGCGTCGAAGCCAGGATGCCGATCGTATACTTCGTATTCAATGACAGCGCATAGTCGTCGTCTAATGTTATTGTTATCCGGCTCCTTGAGCTGTTAATAGAAACCGAATAATCAGAGGTGCTCACAGCGGTGTTCCCGCGTCTGAACAGAACCACATTGCTCTTCAGATAACTGTCGCTGGTGGAAAGAGAAGTCCCGTTATACCGGGTAACGCCCTCAGAGAGGTTGATCGTAAAACTCTTCCGGTCTGCGGGCACAGAAGCATCTCCGTTAACAGGGGAATACGTGACCGCCAACTTCTCCGTGCTGCTGCCGGTGTTGAAGTAAGAAGTCACAGCTTCATTGTCCTCTCCGTCGGCATCGATCATCGTTCCGGCCTTCACTACGATGTAATATCTGGTATCCTCCAGAAGCGGACTGGTGGGCGTTAAAGTCATCACGGTTTTCGCTGAATTGATCGTGCCGCTGTATGCCACCGTACTACCGGTTGCAGATCCCTTCCGGATCGTTACGATGCCGGGAAGTTCCGAGTTCGTAATGGTACTGCCGTCATCCTCACGCATAGCGGAACTGAACGTGACAGTGATCTTCGTGTCCAGATAGACCTTGGTCTTGCCTTTTGTCGGAGTGAATGCAACGGTCAGCTCCGGGTCGTTCAACTCCGGAGTCCCTCCGCCGGAGCGGATATTCCATTTCTTCGGCTTTGTTTCATACGTGATTCCCTTCGCATGGACTTGCATATCTGACACGATACCGGTCCCGTGAAAATAGGATTCCGCATGCACATTGGCCTGCGTCACCACGGTCTTGTTGTCCATGATGATGTTCGACCGTCGACCACTGCTGGTCACATCCAGCGTGGAAATGGTGCCGGAGAGCAACTGCAGTTCCGCCGAAGAGCCATCAACGGATACATGCGGAAAACTGCCCGTGAATGTTCCGGATGAGGAGGAGCTGAGACTCACCTTCTGAAATCCGGGTCCAAAATCAGTACCCGAAAGGCGGTATGTTTCCAGCGCAAAATCCTCAGAGCATACGGTATTCAGGATGGCCGTCTCTCCCTTCGCCAAAAGGCGTACGCGTCCGGCAGAGCGGTCCACCAGCGCGTTGGCGATCCGGGAGTTGTTTACCGTCACGCTGTTTTCGCCCCCGCCCTGGACGATCAGTTTGCCCAGGATCACGCAGTTTTCGATGGTGACTTCGCCGTCATCCAAATCCTTGTGAATGGTCACATTATTGGAATAGATCTTTCCTGTGAGCGTCGTGCCATCCTTCTTGACCGTCGGATCCGAAGCCACGATGTTTTCCTTGTCGACGATATCGCTGATGATCTTCGCCGCCTGGGCCCGGGTAAGGGAATCCAGCGGATGGATCTTTCCGTCGGTGTAGCCGGAGATATAGCTCTTGCCGCTCATCTTGGACATGGCCGTAGTCGCCCAATCCGCAATAGACCGGTAATCCGAATAGCGGCTCAGGCTCCTGTCGTATCCGTAAGTAGGCAAAAGTCTGGACAGCATCACTGCAGCCTCCTGCCGCGTGATGAAATCGCCGGGCCGAAACGTCCCATCGCTAAAGCCGTCCACATAGCCCGCCGTAACAGCCTTGGCCACATCGTAATAATACCAGGCATTGCCTGAAACGTCGTCGAAGTTCACGGTTCCCGTCGATATATTGCCCAGCGCCCTGTTGAGCATACTGATAAACTCTGCCCTGGACACTTTCGCATCGGGCTTGAACCGGCCATCGGTGTAGCCCTTTATGATGCCCTGGCCCACCGCCGTTTCTATGTATTGCTCCGCCCAGTGTCCCTTCGTGTCCTTGAACGAAGAAGCGCCATAGCTTTCCACCGGCGCTGCGAAGGCAAAAAAAAGTGCCGCAAACGCCAAAAAGCATCCGACCTTCCTGCTGAATGATCTTTCCAATGTGTTATCCCCCCTGTTTCTCTTTTTCTTTATTTCCTTTTAGACGTATTTCGACTGTATTATGTTTCAATCATACCCCAGTCAGGGGCAAAAATCCACCTTCCTGTTTTGTTTGTCAATACACACCCTTGATGTTACACTTATACGCAGAGAATTCGCGGGGGCGCGATCCAATGCAGAAAGGAAATCGTATGGAG
Organism: Clostridiales bacterium; assembly: GCA_003542355.1. Classification (GTDB taxonomy): domain Bacteria; phylum Bacillota; class Clostridia; order Peptostreptococcales; family Anaerovoracaceae; genus UBA10908. The sequence goes on from DPKU01000087.1 coordinate 3,357, forward strand.
AAGCAATTGCCGGGTCTGGATGTCTTGCGAGGCGTTGGCGTTTTTTTTTGTTGTGGCGCTCCACTCCGCCTTCTTTATGCGGGCTTGACCGGGAAGAGGCCATGGCTTTCGCGCTGCAAAAGGAGCGGGACCGGATCCTTGTCCCCATCGATACCATCGTCAGCTATGCAGAGGTTCTGACGGCGGAAGACAAGGAGCGCTTCCGCACCGGCTTCGGCGCCAGGGTGATCGAGATCTACCAGACCAGCGAAGGGCAAATGGGCAGCGCCTGCAAGTGCGTCAACCTTCACATCAACGAAGATCTGGTCTGCGTGGAGTTGTATGTCGATCAGGGGAATCCGGTCACAGAACCGGGCAGACCTGCGGCGCGGATGATCGTGACCAATCTGATAAACCGGGCCCAGCCTCTGACCCGCTACGAACTGAACGATCTGATCGTGCTGGGAGAGCCCTGCCCCTGCGGAAGCGCTTTCCGGGTAATCGGCCGGCACGGACATGCGCTGCGGATCCTGATCGACGGTCCTTCCACGCCGGAGGCGCAAAAAAAATCCGGGACGCTCTTTTCAAGAGGATCCCGGCGGAATTGTCGCGCTTCGACATCGAAGACGTCTCGCTGTCCATAGAATTTCAGAAGCTTGCGCTTCCGGCAGACAAAAGCAAATACAAGCGGTTTGAGACCGACTTGCGGATCAGTCCCACTGCGCCTCGATCAGCTGCGCCGTGATCCTCGGCGTCACTTCCAGCAGACTCTTTTGGAGATTTCTATTCTACGGGAACTTCAATATCCAACAACGGAGGATATTGCTGGCATCCGAATACGTCTGAATCTCCGGGACTGCCGCTTGGAATCCGTCTTTGAATGGTGAACTTAATGGCAAAAGCCGGATCAAATTCAACCAGATCTGTTATTCTTCCGATATCAATGCCATACAATTTTGACATGGCTTCTTTTGTGATCACATTTGCATTCTTTACGAGCTCATAATTCTCCTTCCCCCTGAATATGATATCAAAAGTCACCCGATCCACCCCTGCATTTTTGCTCCTGATTGTCTTTGCCAGATCAACAAGCTTGACCGTTTTCATTTTCTTTTTCCTCCTGTTATCCGATTTCTATCATATTGAGATCAAACAGTTCCATCGGATCGTCCACCTCGACTGTATGATTCATTGACCACTTATAGGCCGGCGTTGCAGGCAGCACTTCATCCACCACAAATGCAGCAGTGCCTGCCGTACCTTTCACCTCCGGGAGCCTTGCGTAGAATATTTGTCTGGTACCGATCATCGTCAGTTCTTCGGCCATTTCCTTCGTGGGCGCAATGCCTTGTACGATTATGCAAAGCTCGTGGGACTTGATTTCCTTGATCGGCTCCATCTCTCCCATAACACCATTCTTGCCATAAATGATGTAGTTCAATTCATATCCCGATTCTCCGAAAACCTGTTGAACTTGTTCCTTGGCAAGCTCAATAACTTTGTCTATATTTTTGATTGTATACGGATCCCTTATACCGGCAATTCCGATGTACATTTCACCAATCTTCTGCGAACCTTCCAGTTTTACCCTTATTTTCCCTTGGATCGGAATATATTTCGGATTTGTGATTCTGGTGGTTTTATCATCGAACTGCTCATAAGCGCATTCAGACATATCGATCACACCACCGGCAAAGTATTCATAATAAGGATTTGATCTTTCATACATTGCGTGTCCTGCTACAGAAGCAATCGTACACTGTTGCCACGGTGCCATTGCCGTTACTTTCACGTCATTCTTCGTAATGGCTCCGATCACCGATTCTTTTGCGCCATAGGGCTCGGCACAAAAGGAAGCACATTCGAGCACTTTGCCAAGGTAATATGACTCTGCTTCAGGAAAGCCTTCGTAGATCGCCGGGCCTGCAAACACCGCGATATCCGATGATCTTCCGCCTATGATAACGTCAGCACCCATTTCAAGCGCTTTTATGTATGGATGAATTCCTGCCACAGCAACGATACGCTCCGTCGACTCGAGTTCCTCCATCGTCAAATCCGGCCTGTCGTCCAATCCTTCTATCCGGCTGCCATTCTTTAATTTCGCTTTAAGATACTCTTTATCCACTTCAGAATAAAAATACGCAAGCTTAAATTTTGGCAGACTGTGCTCCGCAGCAAGATCTTTGATGATTTGGACATACATGTCAACTCTGCTGTTGGATCCTGTGTCTCCGGCAGAACCGATCACCATCGGGACGCCTTGCTTTCTGGACGCCAGCAGCATCAGTTCAAGATCATGCTTTTGCCAGACGTAAAGACTCGTTGATTTGTCCGCGCCTAACGGACCGGGTCCTATGTCGTCACTTCCGGAATCACTGCAATAGTAATCGGGCTTTGTATCTGCACCTATCCAGAAACTATCCTCCTTGGTCGGGGAAAACCCAAGATGACCATTTGGACATATGATCCTGAGTTCTTCTTTCTTCATAATGACTGCTCCTTTCACGAAATGAACTATTTATTTTTTGAACTACATAGGCTGAATGTCACCGTACTCAATACCGCAACAACAATAGAGGCGTATGTCTCATTCAAATCCGGATGGATGGGAAATTCTCCCGTTATGGCGCGATATACCACCCAAAACAATCCAACACAGGTGGTCAGTATCATCGCTCTGATCGCGCCGATAGCTGTAGTTTTTCGCCAGTAGATCCCAAAGAGCAGGACAACAAACAGAGAACCTCTGATGGTATAGGCGAAGTAGACGATGTCAAGTATTCTGGTGCTCCCGTAAAATAAAACAGCCAATATGATGCTGATAACGCCAGCGAGTCCGGTCACCGCTTTTGACACGAAGAGGACGTCTTTGTCTGCTGCGTCAGGTTTAAGCACTCTTTGATAGATATCCTTCGTAATCATTGTTCCTGCGGCTAATATGATCGGAGATACCGTAGAAAGAATGGCTGCCAGTATGGATGCCAGGACGATCCCTCCCACAACGGGATTCAGACTCATCATCAATGTTGGAAGGGCCAGCTTAGCATTGGTCAGCTCCGGAAATTGGACGCGGGCCATCATACCGAGAATGGCCGTTATTATACCAAAGGGAGCAACCACCAGAGCGGTTATAATAGCAGACTTCTTCGCCACATTGACATCCTTTGCCGCCAGGATTGGCTGTATTCCGGCTTGTGCGGTGCAGGCACCGAGTACCGAAGCGATGATCCACGATGCAACCTTGGGTTTGCCGATACTGAACCAGTTATAATAGGACGCATCGGGTAGACTGCTCTTAAATACTTCTATACTTCCGATTTCTCCGCCGATTAGGAACAAGACCAATATCATTCCTCCGTACATCGCGATAAAATGCATGATATTAGTGTGAACGATCGCATTCATACCGCCAGCCAGCGTATAAGTAATAAAACCGATCCCTAAAATGATGACGGAAATATTGTATTCCACTCCTAAAACAGCGACACCCAGCGTTCCTGCCGCGATCAACTGGCTGGTGCCAACGGCCAGCATTACAAACGTCAGCAGAATACTGGAGACGACTCTGGCGTCTACGCCAAGGTACTTCTCAATGATTCCGGGGACTGTGATCGTGTCATGGCTTCGGTATAACTTCGCGAACAAGAGGGCCAGCACCATAACGCCGATACCATTTGCTATGGTGTACCATGCGCCTGAAATACCATATAAGAAGCCGTATTCAGACACGCCTGTCGTAGAGGTCCCGCCCAGCCATTCGCCGGTTCCCGCCGCCACGCACATGATGACACCAAGGCCGGCGCCATGAAAAGAGCTTGACGAGTCCCCTCTTTTTTTCGCGTGAATGCCAACTGCAACGGTAATCATAAAGTACACTGCCACAATAAGTAATTGTGTTGTCAATCGATAGCCTCCAATCGATCCGCACCAAGAAAACTTCCATATTTGTTATAACATGTTATGATATCAAACATCCTCAAGATGTGCATGGATCCTTCTACCTATTTAAGGAGTGTTCGTATTCACGATTGATTGCGCAACAATTGTCCAGGGAATGTATGGACTGGTATTCCATTTTCGACCGCAAGAGAGCCATTGACAATCACCTGCTCTACTCCGGCCGATATTTGATGCGGACGATCAAATGTCGCCTTATCTATGATTTTTTCCGGATCGAAGACAGTGATATCCGCAATATAACCATCAGCAATGATTCCTCTTTTCTGAAGTCTCAGCTTTTCGGCCGGCAAAGATGTGGACTTCATGATGGCTTCTTCCATCGAAAATAATTTTTTATCCCGCGCATAGTGTCCGATGATCCTTGGATACGTGCCGTAATACCTTGGATGCACAGATCCTTTTGATAATTCCCCGCTCGTTGCCACCGCTCTTCCGTCTGTACAGAACATGGCGCTTGGGTGTTTCATGATGGTTTCCAGATCCTCATCGCACATGGCAAAGAAAATTGCCTTTATCGATGCATCTTCAGCGATCAGCAACGCGATCACTGCTTCGTATGGCGTAAGACCCATGTCCTTTGCTGCCTGACAAATCGTTGCGCCTTCATACTTTTTATTCGCATCCGTCTTCAGCAAGGCGATCCTGATTTGCGCATCCCAATCATCGGTAAGCATAGGATTATCCCAAATTTCGGAGTATTTTTTCATATCCTCTATCACGAAGCCTCTGCGCTCTTTGTCCGATAAAGTTCTGAGCATATCAGAGGAGCCTCTCTCTTTATACCAGGGCGGTATCAAATCGATGAGACCACTGCCTGCAGCAGTATATGGATAAACATCAAATCCGATGTCGACACCTTCTCGGTTTGCTTTGTCGATCATTTCCAGGGCTGCCGACACGATCCCCCAATTGGGCTGATAAGAGGCTTTCAGATGTGAGATCTCTACAGACACCCCAGACTCTTTGCCGATGTGAATCGCCTCTTCGATGCACTTGAGCAGATCCCTTCCTTCACTTTTCAAATGCGTGGTATAGATCCCGTTGAATCTGCGAACTACTTTTGCGAGTGTGATCAGTTCTTTCGGGTCCGCAAATGAACCCGGTTCATATTCCAATCCGGCAGATAAGCCGAATACACCATTTCCCATTTCTTCTTCAAGCAATGCGACCATGTTATTCAACGCTCTAGAAGTCGGCTTTTGTTTACTAAACCCCATAGCAGCGACCCGTATGGTGCCATGTCCCACCAAGGGAGCGATGTTATATGGCAAGCCGCTTTCAGAGAGTCGTGCAAGGTATTTTGCCTGACTCTTCCACAGCCAATTCTTCTTCCATACATCGTCCAGAACGATCGTATTGCCCAAATACTGCAGGAGTTCTTCCTGATGATCTTTGTGGACAGGTCCGGCAGTAAAGCCGCAATTCCCTACTACTTCCGTCGTGATCCCTTGCGTGATCTTGCTTTGCCCTCTATTGTCGATAAAAAAAGTGAAGTCAGAATGCCCGTGTATATCGATGAATCCGGGACAAACAATGCGATCCCTTGCATCGATCACCTTTACGGCCTCCATGATCTGATCACCCACCAGCGAGAGGATCCCATGATCCACTGCCACATTGCTTTGAAATCGGCTTTTCCCTGTGCCGTCGATCACAGTACCGTTTTTGATCAACAAATCGAGCATCCTGCTATTCTCCCTTTGATACCGGCCAAAGCAGCTTTCCGGATTATGATACTTCGCTAATCCTTCAATCTTGGATCAAGCGTATCTCTCAGCGCATCGCCAAAAAGATTGAAGCCTAGTACGATGATGACGATCATCAATCCGGGGAATATGGAGACCCAGGGAGCTTCCAGCAAGTACGATCTTCCGGAATTCATGATCGCGCCCCAGCTCGGCGTGGGCGGCTGAGCCCCTAATCCCAGAAAACTCAAGGATGCTTCCACGATGATCGCTTTGGGGACTTCCAACGTAGTCAGCACGATGATCGGAGCCAGCGCATTGGGAAGCATATGTCTGAATATGATCCTGCTGTCACTGAATCCAAGGGATCTTGCTGCCTCGACAAATTCTTTCTCTCTTAGAGACAAGAATTGTCCTCTCACCAACCTGGCAAAGCCGGACCAGCTGACAATGGCCATTGCTATGATCAGGTTGATCAAGCTGGGACCAAGAGCGGCAACAAATGCGATCGCCAGCAGTGTGACGGGGAAAGACCAGGCAATATCCGTAATACCTGAAATGATATAATCCAGTACGCCTCCGTAAAATCCTGCAATTGCCCCCAGGATTGTTCCGATCAGCAGCGAAATGCCAACCGCCAAAAAGCCGACCAGCAAGGATATCCTGGAACCGTAGACTATTCTGCTGAATACATCTCTGCCGAATTCATCGGTTCCCATAATATTCTGCATACTTGGTCCTTTGAGCATTTCCGGAAGATTCATGACATCGTACTCGTAAGGTGCGATGCCGGGTGCGAAGATCGCGCATAAGAACAGCAGCAGGATAACGGCTCCGCCAAATCTGGCCATCTTATTTGATAGCAACTGCTTTGCAAAGATCGCAATTCTGCTTTTGCGCTTTTCCATTTCGGCATTTTTCATAACGTCTGTCAACACAACACCCCCGCAATCCACAACGTCTTTAGTATTTAATCCTTGGATCGGCCACCGCATACAGTAAATCCGCAAGAAGGTTCCCAAGCAATATGAAAGCAGTCAAGGCTAGCATTGCCCCCTGCACAACCGGATAGTCTCTGGCAAAAATTGCATCGACCATCAGTCTGCCGATGCCGGGTCTGTTAAAAACGATCTCAAGCGTCACTGAACCGCCCACAATCCAGCCGATCCTCATGCCGAGAAGGGTAATAATCGGTATCAGCGCATTTTTCAATGCGTGCTTATTGATCACTTTGCCTTCTTTCAATCCTTTCGCTCTGGCAGTCCTGATATAATCCTGCCCGATCACTTCCAGCATGCTGGATCTGACCATCCTGGCGGTCACTGCCGCGTCGGTAAAGCCGACAGCAATGACAGGAAGGATCAGATGCTGCCACGTCCCATATCCGGAAACCGGGAACCACCCAAGTCTGAATGCAAATATGTAGAGCAAGATGAGGCCGAACCAAAAGGTCGGCATGGAGATTCCGACCAAGGCAAACGACATGGCCGCATAGTCCAGCTTTGAATTTCTGTGTACTGCAGCGAGGATACCGATCGGTATTGCGATTGCAAAAGAAACAACAAGAGCCCACAGTCCGACCTCAAGCGTAACAGGCAACCGTTGGATGAGCATATCGATGACCGGCCGTTGCTGCAGAATTGAAGTACCCAGATCGCCTTTCAGGAGATTTCTGATAAACACAAAATACTGCGTCAGCAATGGCTGATCCAGGCCCAGGCTTCTCCTAATATTCTCATACACTTCCGGCGTGGCATTCGGCCCAACGATCAGATCGACGGGATCCCCGGGCGCGAGATGGAGTATCATAAAAATAATGATCGTCAATCCGAAAAGCACAGGAATCATCAACATGAGTTTTTTTATCGTGTACTTCAGCATGACCTCTGCTCCTTTTCAGGTCAGGAGATTTGAGCGTTTTGCGACACCCTCGAGGACCGGTTATCCTGCCTGAGCAGAAAGACCGGTCCTCACGCTCTTTACTTACTCAGTGATGAGATCGACCCCATCGTTATACATCGGCAACCAGGGATGGAATTTCAGGCCGGTCACCTCGTTCCGGACCGCCATGAGCTTTTCCGGAATATAGATCGGAGCCCAGACAGCCTCTTCAATCAAGTGCTTTTGCACTTCGTGATATCCGACCGCACGCTCTTCCCATGTGGGCGCAGAAGCGGCAGCTTTGATCAATTCATCCGTTACCGAATCATTCCATCTGGAGTGATTCGGATAAGGCATCTGGCTGGACAACAGGAACCAGTCCAGAATATCTGCATTCGGCCAGCTGTAGAGTCTCAGGAACAGTTCCTGCTCTCCCGCTTTCAGCATGGCGGTATAGCTTGAACTGTCATACAACTGTAGTTCGACCTCGATACCGACATCTTTCAGCTGGCTCTGCAGCACTTCAGCCAGCCTGCTGTATTCGGTGGAGTTTTCTGCTGCCAGCTTTAACTGCAATCCATTTTCAAAACCGGCCTCTGCAAGCAATGCCTTCGCCTTCTCAATGTTGAATTCATAGCCGTCGCTTTTGCTGTCTGCATAGTATTCGCTTTTCAATGCCGGTGGAAGATATCCATCTGCAGGGGTTCCGATTCCTCTGAACACATACGTTATGATCTCTTCCTTGTTGATCGCATGATTGATCGCCTGCCGGACTCTGACATCGGTAAATGGGGCCTTGTCTGTGGCATACGCCAGATATCCAAGCTTGGTAGCTTCACCGCGGGAGATCGTTACATCTTCACTATCAGCAACTTTTTCAATGAATGTTGCGGGAACATCTCTTAATATTTGGACATTCCCTGCAAGCAATTCCATGAGTCTGGAATTTTCGTCAGCGATGGTCTTCAATATGATTTTATCGATTGCAGACGGACCTGTATTGGACATCCAGGCGGGTCCCCACTCATATTCAGGGTTCTTGATCAGAACGATCTCGTCTCCCTGTCTCCATTCTTCGAACATGTATGGACCTGTCCCTATCACGTATTTGACGCCATACTCATCTCCGTACTGCTCGTATGCTTCCTGGTTCACAATGCCTGCGGCGGTATTAGACAACACGAACAGCAGATTGGGGAATGGGGGATTCAACATGATGTTGATGGNNTTGGGGTATTCAACATGATGTTGATGGTATAATCATCAACCACTTCGGTGCCTTTTATCGCAGCAAAATCGCTTTGCGCCGGCGATGCGGCTTCCGGATCCAGAATGGTATCAATTGTAAATTTCACATCCTTGGCCGTAAAAGCAGTTCCGTTATGGAATTTTACATCTTCCCTTAAGTGGAATGTCCAGGTGAGACCGTCTTCCGAAGTATCCCAGGATTCAGCTAATGATGGCTCATAATTGAAATCATAATCTCTAGAAATCAGTCTGTCGTAAATGTACACCAAGGCGTCGGAATACCATCCGGTCTTGATGTGGTTCAGGGTCTCGGCATCCCTTTCGAACGCCACGACCAAGACTTTTTCATCCTCCTGGACCGGCTCCGCGGCTTTCGGGGAACAACCGATCAGAATCGATGAAATCGTGAACAGTAATAGGAGTACCAAAGCTCTTATTCTTATAGTGGTCTTGTTCATATTTATTACCTCCATATTGTTCCATCAAGTGAAAAGGTGACAATTTACAGTGTGACCACCCCCTAAATCCGTTATGATTGGTTCCTCGCTATAGCAACGTTCCACAGCAAACTGACATCTGCTGTTAAATCTGCATCCCTTGGGTGGATTGATAATATTAGGCATATCTCCCTCCAGTAGGATCTTTTCTTTCTTATGATCGGGATCGATACTGGGCACCGCCGCCAATAAAGCTTTTGTATAAGGATGCCGCGGGTTCTGAAACAGCTCATCGCTGGTTGCAGTCTCTACGATTTTTCCCAAATACATCACGGCAATTCGCTTGCTGATATGCTTCACAACGCTCAGATCATGGGCTATGAACAGATATGTGATATTCAGGTTTTTCTGGAGTTCTTCCAACAGATTGACGATTTGTGCCTGAATGGACACATCCAAGGCCGAAACCGGTTCGTCACATATCAATAGTTTTGGATTCACAGCCAGCGCTCTGGCAAGAACGATCCTCTGTCTCTGTCCGCCGCTCAGTTCATGGGGAAATCGTGCCAGGTAAGCTCTGTTCAATTCAACGGTTTCGATCAACTCTTCCGCTTTTTTCTTTCTTTCGGTTTTTAATCCGATTCGGTGAACGTACAATACTTCTTCGAGCGCATCCCCTATGCTCATTCTTGGATTCAAAGCGGCAAAAGGATCCTGAAACATGAGCTGCATATCTTTTCTGATCGTTTTGAGCTCTTGCTTTTTGAGCTGGAGGATATCCCGTCCTTCAAATATGACGCTTCCCGCCTGTGCTTTGACCAGTCTGAGGATCGCTCTCCCTGTTGTAGATTTTCCGCAACCGCTTTCTCCAACCAAGCCAAGGGTTTCACCATAGCCCAGATGGAAACTCACGTCGTCTACTGCTTTCACATGGCCTACGACCTTTGGGATGAGATCTCCCTTGATCGGAAAATAGACTTTCAGATTTTGAACATCTAAAATGTTGTCCTTCATGCTGACTGTCATCCTTATCACTCATACTTCCAGCAACGTACTTTCGTTTTCCCCACATCAAATACGGGCGGTTCTTCCTGTCGGCACTTGTCCCATACATCATCACACCGGGTCTGGAACCTGCATCCTTTGGTGATTTCTCCAGGCGTCGGTATGGATCCTTTGATGGTATGCAGCTTTTTCTTTTCACCTTCAATTGTGGGAATGGATTCGATCAAACCGATGGTATAAGGGTGCTTGGGCGTTTTGAAAATCGTACTGACATCCGCACATTCCACATCCCGGCCGCAGTACATCACCATTACCCGATCTGCCACTTCAGCAACGACGCCCATATTATGAGTAATGAGCATGACCGCAGTTCCCATTTTTTCTTTCAATTCTTTCATCAGATGCAGTATCTGCGCCTGAATGGTCACATCCAAAGCAGTAGTCGGTTCGTCAGCAATCAGCACCTGCGGGGTACAGATCAAAGACATGGCGATCATCACGCGCTGGCGCATACCGCCCGAAAACTGATGCGGGTAATCGTCCAGATGATCTTTTGCACTGGGAATGCCGACCATTTCCAGCATTTCGGCAGCTCGTTCGTAGGCCTGTTTGCGCGGTACGCCGTTATGAATTTCCAACGGCTCTGCAACCTGCCTGCCAATGGTCAATACGGGGTTGAAAGAAGTCATCGGGTCCTGAAAAACCATACTAATCTGGGCTCCGCGCACATGGCGAATTTCTTCATTCGACATCTTCAACAAGTCTTTACCCTGATAAACCGCTTCCCCTGCCACCACTTCGCCTGGGGGGCGTGGGATCAAGTCCAGCATTGACATGACAGTTACGCTTTTACCACAACCGCTCTCTCCCACAATTCCAAGTGTCTCACCCTCTTTCAAGTGAAAAGAGACACCATTAACCGCGTGTACGATCCCGTCACGGGTTCTGAATTGGGTTTCGAGGCCTTCAACATTCAAAAGATCAGCCATTCAAGTAAACCCTCTGTAAAATAAGTAGTTTGGGGAAAATCAGGAACAAATATACCTCGCCCAATTGATTTGGAAGCTAAGATGGAGCAAGTATACACTTAAAAAACTTCAATGTCAAACTACGAATATATTAAATTCACCATTTGTATATACAAACACCCATCCGTTCTTATACCCTATAACCAATCGTTAACAAACCGCCGGTTCCACATATCCGTGTGATGCATGTGATTAAGATTACTTCAAAACCAATGGTACGTTTGGCAAGCCATTCTGCTATAATTTCAGCATGGACATACACTCCCTATTAAGCGAACTGGAAACAACCGGCGGCCAATACGCATTTTACTACCACCCACAAGGCGGCCCGGCATTGCTGCGCAGCAACGGCGACCGCTATTCAGCAGCCTCTGTGATTAAAGTGCCCATTTTACTGGCATGGGTCTTTCTGGAGCGCAGTGGGCAAATCGACAAGGAAGCACTGTGCAACCTGGACAGTGAGCCGCCAGTATATGGGGCCGGCTTTTCATGGATGCTGCACCAGCGCAGCGTTCCCTGGCACGACGTCTTGCTGATGATGATCTCCCTCTCCGACAACCTGTGCACCAACCTTGTGCTGGAGCACATCGGGCTGGAGCGCTTGCAGCGCACTTTTACGAACGATCTGGGATTGACAGGCACGGCGGTTGAACGAAAACTGATGGACTTTGCTGCACGCGAGCAAGGCCGCGACAACTGGATCAGCGCGCAGGACTGTGTGCATTTTTACGATGTACTGCGCCAGCTCAGCCCACAGGAACGGGCCTGGGTGGAGCCGCTTCTGGGAGTCTGCCAGGACCATACCAAGCTGATGCGCGATGTGCCCTTTGACTCAATCGACTTCTACCACAAATCCGGTTTCATCCCCGAGGTAGTGCATGACTGGGGATATACCGACAAATGCGACATCTTCCTCCTCACGGAAGGCTATCAGGATGAGGCGCGCCTGCTGAACATCTTCGGGCAGCTCGGTCGATTGATGGAGACGGGGGAAGCAGTGCAAGCATAGAGCCGGGTGGACCCATTCGGACACAATGTCTGACCTGTCTGCACCCTGGTGAGAGATCTCGCGAATATAAACGACGATTTCCCATTGGCCCGACACAGGAAAGGCACCCGGTAAAACCCTGGCAAGGCATGCCTCGCCACTGCAAAAGAAATGTTTTGGTTCTTTGGGGACTGGTGTGATGCCTGGCAAATATGGGAATGTTTTTTCTTATCCCTGATTGACTGTTAACCTGATCCCTATTTTAAATATGTACAGGCGCACATATAAGCGTTGCGCAAATGATCCACTGCCTGAATATCATCATAATAGACTCCATTGCGGCTGCGGGAAGAATGCACGATATGCCAGCCACCCACGCTGATGCCCACATGGGTGATCGAACGCTGTTCCAGCGGTAAATCAGGATCACCGAAGAAAACCAGATCTCCCGGCGCAAACGGCGGTTCAACCGGTGTGCCATCAACGAACTGCATCCCGGCATCCCGGCGGGTGGTGATTCCTACCCAACGGTGCAGCAATTGCGCCAAACCCGAGCAGTCAATTCCATTAGCTGAACAGCCGCCCCATTGATACGGCACGCCGATCATCGGAACAACATCCTTCAAGATTGCCGCCCGGCGTTCTTCTTCCGTCAAGGGTATATCCGAAAAAGCCCGCAGCCCTGCAAGCGGCACCCAGCCAGGGTGGTCACAATCAACCATTGCCCACTCGCCTTCCACCGAAAGCACAGCCACGCTCACCCCACCCAGCAGACGTCCCACCGGTAGAGCTTCTATGCGCGGTTCTGCCCGCAGTTGCACAACCGGCGTCATCGCCACATGCGTTGGCGGCACCGGGGCACCTTCGCGCATATAGGGAGCGTACACCCAGCCCATATAACCGTCCTCCTGACGCACAAAGCACCAGCCATCTTTCTCTTCCAGCACCTCAAGCTGCCAGCCATACATCTGCTCGCTGAGATACTCTGCCAGAAAGGATGGCTCTGCAAAGAAACCCGTCAGGTTGGTGTTCACCGTCAGCATCTTTGCCTTCGGCTTGCGCAGCACGTGCACCGCTGCGCTGTCCACCACAAGGCCGGGTATGGCAGCCAGCAGGGCATCCCGCAAAACGGTCAGCGTGGCATCATCCAATACCCGCCCCGCTAATTTCAGCGTGCTTCCTTCCAACAACTGGACTTCAACCTCCAGCAATTGCTCGCGCGAATCGCTGAATTTTCCGGCAACTTCCTTAATTACTTCCTGGATCTTCTCCATCCCATTCCCTCCAAAAGGTCACACAACTGAAATCGTACCTGCAAAAGATTAACCTCGCAAAGTGACACCAATGCCGGCAGCATCCGGCACGGTAAAAACGGCATGTTCATCATACGTGATCCCCTCAAAGGGGTCATTGGAGATCAGCAGCGGCCCATCCAGATCCACCCACTCTGCCAGACCGGTGAGATGGCCCATTGCCGTTGTACCCAGCGAAGTTTCCACCATCTGTCCCAGCATGATGCGCATACCAAACTCGCTGGCGCGCTTCAAAAGGTTAAGCCCATTGGTCAACCCGCCAACCTTCATCAACTTAAGGTTGATCCCCTTCACCCCGGCCGCGCCCAAACGCTCAATATCTTCCATCGTCTGCACCGACTCATCCGCCACGATGGGCAGATCGGTGTGGCGCTGCACCTCGCCCATATCCTCAATCGCATCACGGGCATTGGGCTGCTCGATCATCTCCAGATTAAGCGGGGCCAGTTTTTCTACATGATACAGTGCCTCATCCAGAGTCCAGCCGGCATTGGCATCCACGCGGAGCAGGGCATCCGGCCGCGCTTCACGGATCGCGGTCAAACGGGCCACGTCATCATCGCTGCCCAGCTTGACCTTGATGATCGGGTAGGAAGCGATCTTGCGCGCCATCGCCGCCATGGCTTCCGGCGTATCAATGGCGATGGTAAACGAAGTCGCCATCGGTACGGGTTTGGGCAGTCCCAGCAAGGCATACAGCGGCAGTCCT
>DPKU01000126.1 GCA_003542355.1 Clostridiales bacterium
GCGGGTTCATACGATTGTCCGGCGGAGAGCAGCGCCTGGTGCTGATCGCCCGAGCATTGGCACAACAAACGCCGATGATCATCTTAGACGAACCTACTGCGGATCTGGATATTGGAAATCAACATCTGGTCATGTCCCAGCTCCGACGGCTTCGGGATCAGGGATTGACGATATTGTTTTCCACCCACGACCCTGCCCAGGCCTATCGCTGGTCTGATCGTGTGCTTGCTCTTTTCGAAGGCCGCCTGCATGCAGAAGGTCCCCCGTCTCAGGTCATTTGCGCCCCTGTGCTAAATCAGCTGTATCACATCGACTCCTCTGTCGTCTCCGTGGATGGCGAAGATATTCACATCCTGATCCGCTCCTGAGTTTCAGAAAGGAAACCACCATGAAAAAAGTTATTCTGGCAACAGTTTTGCTCACGCTTCTTTCCTTCACCGGATGTGCACCCGCCGAACAGCCGGCAGAATCTTTTGTGTTTACCGATTCCTGCGGAAGAGAAGTGCAGATTTATGAAACAGATTCCATCGCCCCCACCGGCGCCATGGCCCAAATGGTCCTGATGCCCCTGGCTTCCGACCTTTTTTGCGGGCTGGCTTCCGACTGGTCTTCCGATGCGGAACTCTACTTGAAAGAAGAATTGCTCACCCTGCCGCTCTACGGCCAGATCTTCAACGGAAAAGGAGATATGAGTCTGGAGGAAGTGATCCGGCTTTCCCCCGATGTGCTGATCGACATCGGAGAGACCCGCCCCGGTATGGCAGAAGAATTGGACCAGCTGCAAGAGCTGACCGGGATACCCACCGTCCATATCCAGGCCACGTTGGATACCATGGACACGACCTACCAAATGCTCGGCATGCTCCTTGGGCGCCGGGAAAAGGCAGACGAACTGTCCGCTTACTGTGAGGAGATCTATCAGCGTACTGCCGGAATCATCGAGTCTCTGGACACATCCGAAACACAAACAGTCGTATATTGTTTGGGAGACAAAGGATTGAACGTTCTGGCCAGAGGCTCCTACCATGCGGAACTGCTGGACATGCTGTGCGAGAATGCTACCGTACTGGATAATCCTTCTCCCGGCGGCTTCGGAAATGAAATCGATATGGAACAGCTTCTGTTGTGGGATCCTCACTGGATCCTTTTTGCACCGGACAGCGTATATGCGTCCGTCGCCAGCGATCCGCTGTGGCTTCGCCTTTCTGCCATATCCAACGGCCAATATGCAGAAGTGCCCCAGGGCCCTTACAACTGGATGGGCATGCCCCCGTCCGTCAATCGCTATTTGGGGATGATCTGGCTGACGGATCTGCTCTACCCCAAAGAGGCCACGTTTGATCTGTATGAGGAAGTCGCTGCCTACTACGCACTGTTTTATGATTGTCACCTGACCGAAGACATGTTTTCTGCGCTGATCGAATGATCAGCGCCCGGGGCAAATCATCCTGTCAATTCCCGTGACTCAGCGCAGGAAAAAACCGTCTTTGCACATACCCGACAATTTATTCTGTCAATTATCGTGACTACACAACTATTTATCGCAACTTGGCAATATCACCGTTATTCTTCCTGCAATCCCGTTGACACCTCCTCTCCTTCGCCGTACAATGAATACGTACTTTATTTCTATTTTCTTATTTCATACTATGGAGGTGAAATAATGGGATTTTTTGATTTTATTGATGCTGCGAATGCAGTCGTCTGGGGCCCGCCCCTGATGATCCTGCTGCTGGGCGTCGGACTCATCCTGACTTTTACCACAGGCTTCTTCCAATTCAGACATTTTGGATACATTATGAAGAAGACCTTTGGTCAGATGATGAGCAAAGCCGGTGACGGCGAAGGAACCATTTCCCCCTGGGAAGCGGTTACCGTTGCAGTCGGCGGCGCAGTTGGTGCCGGTAACATCGGCGGCGTAGCGTCTGCTATTGCCATCGGCGGACCCGGAGCCGTATTCTGGATGTGGCTGTGTGCCATGGTGGGCATGCTCACCAAGATGGCCGAAGTCACACTGGCGCTCCACTACAGACAACCCGACGTATGGGGCGACCGCTTTGTCGGCGGACCGACCTACTACATGCAAAAGGGGTTAGGCGAAGAAAAAGGCTGGGGCGGCCTCTACAAGATCCCCGCACTGATCTTCGGCTTCGGTATCTTCATCGCTTTCTTCCTTACGATGCAGTGCTACAACACCGCAGAAGCCATCAGCTCCACATTCCCGTCCATCGGCATGATCCCCGTTGCCTTATTCTATTCGGTAATGGCAACAGCCATCGTACTGGGCGGACTTAAGAGTGTTGCCGGCTTTGCCGGTAAGCTGGTTCCTTTTATGTGCATCATTTACATGGTATTCGGACTCTTTGTCGTTATCAGAAACATCGGCGAACTGCCCAATGCACTCGGCATGATCTTCAGCAACGCTTTCACCGGAACCGCTGCAACCGGCGGATTCGCAGGCGCGGCTGTAACAGTCGTCATCCAGCAGGGACTCAAGAGAGCTCTGTACTCCAACGAAGCCGGATGGGGATCCTCTCCCATGGTCCATGCTACAGCTACTGTTGACCATCCCATCGAACAAGGTCTCTGGGGCTGCTTCGAAGTATTCGTGGACACCATGCTGGTCTGCACCATTACGGCGCTGACCATCCTGACCACAGGCCTGTGGAGTTCCGGTCTTGCCGGCGCATCCTTGACACTGGCCGCTTTCGAGTCCGGCATCGGTTATGTGGGCCGCGTGATCATCGCACTATGCACATTCCTGTTCGCCTTGACAACAACCACCGGCTGGTTCACTTATTATGACACCTTGCTCAGACATGCTTTCGGCGAAGA
>DPKU01000125.1:0-2592 GCA_003542355.1 Clostridiales bacterium
CAACGGTAACCGCTTCCCAGGGGGAGATGGTTCCTTCGCCGGATCCGGCTTTGCTCATCATCTGACCAAAGGTCTTCTTCATAATGTATCCAAAATGTCTGAATTGGAAGAAGCCCGTGGTAAAAGTCAGGATGAGTCCGAAGCCGATCAGCAAAATCATCAAAGGCGGACCCCAGACGATTGCATTCGCAGCATCAATAAAATCGAAAAATCCCATTATTTCACCTCCAAAATATAAAATAAAAAAAGAAATAAGGTACAATTTCATTCTAGAGGAAGCATGGTCGGTACGCAATAGCAGTATGAAAATTCTGTCAATATTCATGCCTAAGATGCATAATTAATGAGTAATTCTACCGGATAACGAAATATACTTGAAATAATGTTCAAAATACCTGATAATATCGTTATAATTTTAGTTTGCTTTATAAATAGGAGGAAAATTAAAAATGGGATTGGATCGAGAGAATGAAAAGAAGCTTTTTCGGAAATTTGAGAAGGGGAACAGAAATCTGATTACAGATGTGCCCGGCGTCAAGGTGGGCCATGTGACACTCCAGGATGGAGACATTCAGACCGGTGTGACGGCGATCCTGCCTCATTCGGATAATCTCTTCCGGGAAAAATTGTTTGCCGGCGTGTCGGTGATCAACGGTTTTGGAAAGAGCGTGGGCCTGATGCAGATCCAGGAGCTCGGCACACTGGAAAGTCCGATCCTTATGACGAACACCCTATCGGTGGGAACGGCGCTGACAGCGTGTGTTCGTTACATGCTGTCCCAAAATCCGGAGATCGGCGTCAAGACCGGTACGGTCAATTGCGTGGTCGCCGAGTGCAATGACGGAGAGATGAACGATATTCGTGGATTTCACGTGAAAGAAGATCATGTCCTTCAGGCCATTCGGAATGCAGGTGAAGACTTTGAAGAAGGCCCGGTAGGCGGCGGAACGGGAATGGAGATGATGGGACTGAAAGGCGGTATCGGATCCGCATCCAGAAAATTGGAAATGGAAGGATCCGGCTATATGATCGGCGCCATCGTTATGACGAACTATGGTACAGATGACAATTTGATGGTCGGCGGTGATCCCGTTGGGAGACGGATCCAGGCAGAGCGGACCAAGGAAGACAAAGGATCCTGCATCATTATCATCGCGACCGACATCCCGCTGGTGGACCGTCAGCTTCGACGCATTGCACTGAGGGCAACCCATGCGCTGGCTCGGACCGGTTCGTATTCGGGGAACGGAAGCGGAGATATCGCTCTTGCATTTTCCACGGCGAACCGCATGCAGCATTTCAACGAAAGCAAGTTCAAAGAAATTCGTATGCTGTATGACGAAGAACTGTCTCCGGTGTTCGAGGCTGCTGTGGAAACCGTCGAGGAAGCGCTGATCAGTTCCCTGTTTCACGGACGAAGGATCCAGGGGATCCGGGGAAAGGTGCTGCATTCGTTGAGAGAGTACCTGTAGCAGAAGAGCAGAACAACAACTCGTTGATATCAATTATAGAAAGAAAAGGGAAGGACGAATCGTCCTTCCCTTTTTGCAGATCAGCTTATTTGGCTGCCAGCTTTTTCTTGTCGTCGTACCAGATCACGAATTCGGGATCCACTTCGCCGATGCCCATGTAACGGGCCTTGTAATCGTTGAGGAGTTCCAGGAATTTCTTAATGAGGAAGAGCATCGCAAACAGGTTCGCAAAGGTAGGAATACCTGTGGACAGATCGACGATGGCCCAGATCCTGGAGGATGCGAAACCACTGTTGATGGTCAGGAATACGGCCAGGAAGCCGGGGACTGCGTAGAAGATCTTCAGTGCAAAGATGATGGTTTTTCTCAGTTGAGAATCTTCACCGAATCCATGTCTGAGCAGAGTGTCATAATAGGTGAACCAGCCGGTTGTGGTGGTCAGTGCAAAGAGGAACGTACAGAGCGCTATGATCACGCGGCCTACGTAGCCAACACCGCTTTCAAATGCAGCCAGTGTCAGGGATGCGCCGCCAAGACCGGAACTCCACAGACCGGTGACCATGATGGTCAGGGCTGTGATGGTGCAGACCATCAGGGTGTCTACGAATACTTCGAAGCAGCCCCAGAGGCCTTGTTCAATGGGATGATCAACGATGGCTGTTGCGTGGACCATGGGAGAAGAACCCCAGCCAGCTTCGTTGGAGTACAGAGCTCTCTTGAGGCCCTGCTGGATGACGACTGCGACAGCCGCGCCAGCGAATCCGCCGGTTGCGGCTGTTCCGGTGAAAGCATTGCTGAAGATCATGCCCAGTGCGGCAGGAAGTTCGCCGATGTTTCTAATAATGATAAAGAGTCCGAACACCATGTAAACGATGCACATAAGGGGAACGAGTTTTCCTGCCCAGCTGGCAACGCTCTTCAGTCCGCCCAGTACGATGGCTGTCGCAACGATGGAGTAAACCGCAGCAACGGGGACCATGCCCAGAGACGGGAATGTGGAATTGATGGCTTCTGCGGTGTTGTAGCACTGCATCGTCAGGAAGAAGCCGATGAACAGGCCGCCGCCGAAGATGATTGCCAGGGGCTTGTAAGCGCCGCCCCAGCCTTTTTCTTCGCCTAA
>DPKU01000125.1:2644-3478 GCA_003542355.1 Clostridiales bacterium
CAGATCCACATCCAGAAGATGGCTCCGGGTCCGCCGATGGCGATGGCAGATGCCACGCCGCCGATGTTACCGGCACCAACTGCGCCGCCGACTGCAACGGTAACCGCTTCCCAGGGAGAAATGGTTCCTTCACCATCGCCGGCTTTGCTCATCATCTGACCGAAGGTCTTCTTCATGATCCAGCCGAAGTGTCTGAATTGGAAGAAGCCTGTGGTGACGGTCAGGATGAGTCCGACGCCCAGGAGCAGAATCATCAGGGGCGGGCCCCAGACGATACCGACCAGTTTGTCAATTACATCAAAAAATCCCATTATTTCACCTCCAAAAGTATGAAATAAAAAAAAAAGAAATAAAGTACAACGTAATGTTACTCGAAGAGTTCAATCATGGCAAGCAAATTTAGCAGTTCTGTCAATAATCGTGACAATTAGTGAAAATCATGGAATTACTTTCAAATGTTTGCAGAATTGCCCGAAATAATTTATAAACAGCAGTATTATTCGCGATTTCCTTCGGTCTTGCTTACAGAAGAATTCCACTTTAAATTGCATATAACGGTAATTTATACAGAAAAATGGGAAAAAGCGACCAAAAGTCACTTTTTCCCATTTCTTTTTTATTTCATAAAAGTTTAACTCTATTTTGCGGCAAGCTTCCTTTTGTCTTCGTACCAGAGCACGAATTCGGGATCCACTTCGCCGATGCCCATGTATCGGGCTTTGTAGTCCTTGAGGAGATCCAGGAATTTCTTAATGAGGAAGAGCATCGCAAACAGGTTTGCAAAAGTGGGAACGCCCGTGGACAGATCAACGATGGCCCAGACTCTGGAGGAGC
>DPKU01000115.1 GCA_003542355.1 Clostridiales bacterium
GTCTTTGCGCTGCTGGTCGTGGTGGGCATCATCATGGTTCAGGAAGGCAACCGGAAAATTCCGGTGCAGTATGCCAAAAGAGTGGTCGGCCGGAAAATGTACGGTGGACAGAGCAGTCACATCCCGATGAAGGTCAATCAGTCAGGCGTCATTCCCGTGATTTTCGCCATCTCCCTGCTGCAGTTGCCCATGACAGTGGCCTACATGTGGCCCGAGTCCGGTTTTTCCGGCTTTGTCACAAAGTTCCTGTCGCCTTCGGGGTACCCGGGCGTATGGGTGTACTTTGCACTGAACATCGTGCTCATCATGTTCTTCACATATTTCTACAGTTCGGTTTCGTTCAATCCGGCGGAAATCGCCGACAACATGAAATCCAACGGAGGGTTTATCCCCGGGATCCGTCCGGGCCGCTCCACTGTGGAATACATTACGAAAGTCATGAGCAGGCTCACGTTTGTGAGTGCTGTTTTCCTGGCGATCATCGCTTCCATTCCTACGCTGATCCAGCATTGGTCGGCACTGCAAATAGGTTTCGGGGGTACTTCGGTCATCATCGCCGTGGGCGTCGCCCTGGATACAATGAAACAACTTGAGACCCAGATGATCATGCGTAACTACAGCGGATTCTTGAAATAAGGGAGCGTGGCATGAGAATAATCGTATTGCTGGGCCCTCCGGGCGCCGGCAAAGGCACCCAGGCGGCCCGGATTTCCGACAAGTACGGCATTCCTCACATTTCCACCGGAGATATCTTTCGAAGCAATGTCAAAGAAGGAACTCCCCTGGGAAAGAAGGCTGCCGCCTACATGGACCAGGGGCACTTAGTGCCCGACGAGCTGGTCTGCGATCTTGTGGAAGACCGTGTGTCCAAGGACGATTGTCAAAATGGTTTTCTACTGGATGGTTTTCCCCGGACGCTGTTCCAGGCCAGGCACTTCGATGACTATCTTCTGAGAAGCGGACGGGAATTGACAGTAGTGCTGGATATGCAGGTGGGGCAAGACGTACTGCTCCCCCGGATGGTGGGACGCAGGGTTTGCAGAAATTGCGGAAAAACCTACCACATTACGAACATGCCGACCAAAGTGGAAGGCGTGTGCGATGTCTGCGGAGGTGAAGTGTACCAGCGGGCGGACGATACGAAGGAGACGGTCCTGAATCGGTTCAAAGTCTATATGGAACAGACCCACCCTCTGACGGAATACTACCAGAACGCCGGCAAACTGATCACCCTGGATGGCGCATTGCCTCCGGATGTGGTTTTCGGACAGATCTCTGCCCTTTTGGGAGATTGACCGATGATCGTGATCAAAACCGACGAAGAACTGGGGATCATGGCCCTTGCGGCATCGGTGACAGCCGAAATGCTTCGGGACCTGCCCGGGATAATCAAGCCGGGGATATCCACAAAAGATATCGACGATTACGTGGAAGCGTACATTCTCCAAAGCGATATGCTTCCCGCATTTAAAGGATATGGCGGGTTTCCCGCCTCGGCGTGCGTATCGGTCAACGAGGAGATTGTTCACGGGATCCCAGCCGCAAATAAGATCTTGCGGGAAGGCGACATCGTGAGCGTAGATCTGGGAACGATATACAAAGAATACTACTCGGATGCGGCACGCACGTATCCAGTGGGCCGTATCGATGCGCAGGCGCAAAAGCTGATCCGGATCACAGAGGAAAGTTTTTTTCAGGGACTGGAATTCTGTAGGATCGGTTATCGCTTGGGAGATGTCTCCCACGCGATCCAAAAGCATGTGGAGGAAGCCGGATTTTCGGTGATACGAGATTATGTGGGTCACGGGATCGGACGCAATTTGCACGAAGATCCGCAGATCCCAAATTACGGAAGACCGGATCGGGGCCCCAAACTGGTTCCCGGGATGGTCCTGGCGATCGAACCCATGATCGCAGCGGGTGATTTTGAAGTAGAGGTACTGCTGGACAACTGGACAGCGGTCACCGCTGACGGCTCCCTGGCCGCCCACTACGAGAACACTGTTGTGATCACTCAGGATGAACCCCTTCTGCTCACCTGTCTGGACCGGGATTGCCCGCCGACAGGGATAGCTGATGCGACCGGACAAAGGAGGAACGCTGTTCATGTCTAAAAAAGACAGCATAGAAGTATTCGGAATCGTGCTGGAAGCGCTGCCGAATGCCATGTTCAAGGTAAAGCTTGAAAACGATTACGTAGTGCTGGCACATATATCCGGCAAGATGAGGATGCATTTTATCCGTATTCTTCCCGGTGACAGAGTCAGGATCGAACTCTCGCCCTACGACCTGTCAAGGGGCCGAATAACCTGGAGAGACAAGTAGTCCTGCGATGGGAGGAGAAAAAAAATGAAAGTAAGAGCTTCAGTAAAACCGATCTGTGAAAAGTGCAAGGTTATCAAGAGAAACGGAAAAATAATGGTCATCTGCGAGAATCCGAAGCACAAACAGACACAAGGTTGACAGTGTTTGAATAGGCAATCGGGTGCGGCTGGCCTTCTCCGAAAACGGCGACAGGACAACCCGGCAGCCATTTCACCAAATTCCGGACGCGGAACATGCGACCGGCAGATAAAACAGCGATAGTAACATAGGAGGTAGAATTATGGCTCGTATAGCCGGTGTCGATTTACCCAGAGAAAAGCGAGTAGAAATCGGACTCACCTACATTTTCGGTATAGGGAGAACTTCAGCCGCTGAGATTTTGCAAAAATCCGGCGTCAACCCTGATACGAGGGTGAAGGATCTTTCCGAGGACGAAGTCGGTGCGATCAGAAAGATCATCGAATCAGATTATGATGTGGAAGGCGATCTCAGACGAGACGTTTCCATGAACATCAAACGTCTGATGGAGATCGGATGCTACAGAGGTATCAGACACAGAAGAGGACTGCCCGTACGCGGACAGAACACCAAGAACAACAGCCGTACCAGAAAAGGCCCGAAGAAGACCGTCGGCCGGAAAAAGAAAGCGACGAAATAAGGAGGTAAGCTTTAATGGCAACAGTAAAGAAAACTGTACGCAAGAAGAGAAGAGAACGCAAAAACATTGAAAGCGGTCAGGCTCATATCCAGGCTTCCTTCAACAATACGCTTGTGACTCTTACAGACTTGAGCGGAAACGCTCTGGCATGGTCAAGCGCTGGATCTCTGGGCTTCAGAGGCTCCAGAAAATCCACGCCCTTCGCAGCGCAGATGGCTGCAGAGGCGGCCGCCAAAGGCGGCATGGAACACGGCCTCAAGACCGTGGAAGTATATGTTAAAGGTCCCGGATCCGGCAGAGAAGCCGCTATTCGGGCACTTCAGACCGCAGGTCTGAATATCACCTTGATCAAAGATATCACTCCGATTCCTCACAACGGCTGCAGACCGCCGAAGAGAAGAAGAGTATAGGTAGGGAGGTACAGAAATATGGCAAGATATACAGGACCTTCCTGCAGACTTTGCAGAAGAGAAGGACAGAAACTGTTCTTGAAGGGCGAACGCTGCTATAGCGGCAAGTGCGCTCTGGAGAAGAGAAACTACGCACCCGGTCAGCATGGCCAGGGAAGAAAGAAAGTCTCCAACTATGGACTTCAGCTTCGCGAGAAGCAAAAGGCCAAGAGATTTTACGGACTGCAGGAAACGCAGTTTAAAAACTACTTTACCAAAGCTGCCAACAAGCGAGGCATTACGGGTGAGACCCTGCTGATCATGCTGGAAACCCGCCTGGACAACACGGTATTCCGTATGGGATTCGCCTCCTCCAGGAAGGAAGCACGGCAATTGGTATGCCACGGACACTTTACGGTGAACGGAAAGAAAGTCGACATTCCTTCCTATAGCGTCAAACCCGGCGAGATCATCAAAGTGAAGGAAAAGAGCATATCTTCTCTGAAATTCAAGGAAATCAAGGAGATGACCATCAGCACACCCGCATGGTTGAGCATCGATACAGATAAACTGGAAGGCAAGATCATATCCCTGCCCGACAGAAGCATGATCGACACTCCGGTGGAAGAACAACTGATCGTCGAGTTGTACTCGAAGTAATCAATCCCTAACCATGAGAATATATCTGTTAAATCGATTGTAAAGGAGGGATTTTGAGTGATCGAAATTGAAAAGCCAACCATCGAATGTGTATATTCGGAAGATGATCCCAGCTACGGTAAATTTATCGTAGAACCCCTCGAAAGAGGATACGGTACCACTTTGGGCAACAGTTTGCGGAGAATTCTCCTCAACTCGCTGCCTGGGGCAGCCGTCACCTCCGTCAAAATTGATGGAATACTCCATGAGTTTTCCACCATCCCCGGCGTCAAGGAAGACGTTACGGAGATCATACTGAATTTAAAACACCTGGCGATCGCGCTCCATGGAGAAGATACAAAACGGGCGATGATCAATGCCCAGGGACCTATGGAAGTGACCGCTGCAGACATCGTTGCAGACAGCGAGCTGGAAATATATAACCCGGATCTGCATATCGCAACGCTGGAGGATAACGCCAGTCTGGTGATGGAACTCAACATCTCCACTGGCAGAGGATACGTTCCGGCAGACCAGAACAAGAGCGAAAGCACACCTATCGCTGTGATTCCCATCGACAGCATCTATACGCCGGTCTTAAAGGTCAACTTTACGGTGGAAAACACCCGGGTAGGCCAAGTGACCGACTATGACAGGCTAATCCTTGAGATTTGGACCGACGGCAGCATCTCTCCCGAGGAGAGTGTTTCCATCGGCGCCAAGATCATGCAGGAGCATCTGAAACTGTTCATCGACCTTACGGAAAGCATGCACTCCATGGAGATCATGGTGGAGAAGGAAGAGGATCAGAAAGAAAAAGCGCTGGAGATGAGTATCGAAGAGCTGGAATTGTCCGTGAGATCCTTCAACTGCCTGAAGCGGGCGGCGATCAACACGGTCGAAGAACTGACCCGCAAGACGGAAGACGACATGATGAAGGTCCGGAATCTCGGGAAGAAGTCTCTGGACGAAGTGAAGCATAAACTGGAAGAATTGGGTCTCGGTTTAAAACCGAGCGATGAATAGCGCAAGAAGGAGGATTCGAAATGCCCGGATATAGAAAGCTGGGGGTGAAAACCGCCCACAGAAAATCCATGCTGAGAAATCTCGTAACGGATCTTTTACGTGAAGGCCGCATTCAGACCACCGAATGCAGAGCGAAAGAAGCAAGAAGAGAAGCCGAAAAGATGATCACGTTGGGAAAACGCGGCGACCTACACGCCAGACGCCAGGTGCTGGCTTATGTCGTGGACGAAGATGTGGTGACGAAGCTCTTTGACGAGATCGCACCCCGCTACGAGGAACGCAACGGTGGTTACACGAGAATTCTGAAGCTGGGTCCCCGCAGGGGCGACACCGCAGAAGTTGTATTTCTGGAACTGGTGTAATAACTGACAGACGGTCGCAGGAGAAGTGTACTGCGCCGGCCTGTGCCAAAAAAGACCAAAGCGGTCGGAGGATTCCGGCCGCTTTTTTCGTGCGCATTTATACTTTCTTAACACCGAATCTGAATTATTGACGGCACATTTACTCCTTTTGGTGTATACCCTTGTAGGAGGCAGGTAGTACTTATGGAAGATCTCTTCATCATCGTTCCGCTGTTGGTGTTCATGGCCATTCTCTATCGATGGATGTGTCATTTGGACGAATTTTGCGGACTGAAAGCTGATCACGCACAGGATTCGGAATACGTGTGGAAAGATGTGCTTTTTTTTGGCAAAGACGCATCGCTGTGCACGTCGCTTCGGACGCAGCGGTTGGATTGCGATATCGTAGAATGTCCGGCATTTCCGCTGCTGCGGATGTATCGGATCGTTGCAGCGGTGTCAGAAAGCGACCTGGACAATATGCTCCTGTGCACGCTGGCAAAGCAGCGGGATCCTTCGGTGCGCACCATTGCACTGTGCAACGGCCGGGTCTATCGCGAGGTCTTTGATCAGCCCGCAGTAGATGCGGTGGTGACAGACCGGCAGGACATCATGAAAATACTGGCAGCTTGGGAGGTGCTTTCTTGAAAGCGCGTTTGAAATCCATTCGAATCTTGTTGATTGGCTTTGCATTGATCATATTGATCGGCGGGACCTTGCTGTGGCTTCCGATCTCCAGTCACAGTGGCATTTCGTTCATTGACGCTATTTTTACGGCCACGTCGGCTGCTTGTGTTACAGGGCTTGTGGTATTCGATACGTATTCTCAATTCACCGTCTTCGGACAGGGCGTCATTCTGATCCTGATCCAGGTGGGCGGCTTGGGCTTTATGATGATCGGGGTATTGTTCTTCCTGTTTATGGGGCGCCGCATCGGGCTGCGCCAGCGGGCGCTGCTCATGGAATCTACAGGGATCTGGAAAGTTGGCGGCATCGTCCGGCTCACGCGTCGCGTTCTGATCATGACCGGCATCATCGAGTTGAGCGGCGCTCTGTTGTTGGCGATCCGTTTTTGCCCGCAAATGGGGCTGGCCCAGGGCCTTTGGCACGGGCTGTTTCATTCCGTATCGGCTTTCTGCAATGCAGGCTTCGACTTGATGGGCATTCTGGAACCCGGCAGCTCCCTGACTCATTTCCAGGGAGATCTGCTCGTGAACGGCACTGTGACAGTACTCATTATCGTTGGCGGCCTTGGATTCTTCCTATGGAACGATCTCTTTGAAAAAAAGCTGGCATTTTCTGAATATCAGCTTCATACGAAGATCGTATTGACTACGACTGCTATTCTGCTGGTCCTCGGTGCGCTGAGCTTCTTCTTTTTGGAGAAAAACACGGCCATGGCAGGGTTGTCGTTCTCGGAGCGATCAATGGCTTCCTTCTTCCAATCCGTAACACCGAGAACCGCAGGATTCAATACCATCGAAATGACGGAGCTGAGCGAAGGCGGCACGCTCCTGACCATGCTTCTGATGCTGGTCGGCGCAGGTTCCGGCTCCACCGCAGGCGGCATAAAAGTGACAACGCTGGCGGTTTTGGCTCTTTCTGTGATGTCCTATTCTCTGGGTCACGAAGACCTGAATATCTTTGGAAGAAGGCTGGAAACAGAAGCGCTGAAAAGGGCTTGTTCCAATACGACACTGTATATCAGCCTGATATTGCTCGGGGGATTTGTTCTCAGTATACAGGGATTTTCTCTGACAGACGCTATGTTTGAAGCGATCTCCGCCCTGGGCACAGTAGGGCTCAGCCGTGGGATCACGCCGGAACTGCCTGCGCTGTCCAAGATGGTGATCGCAATACTCATGTACAGCGGCCGGATCGGCAGTTTGTCGGTAGCCATGGCCATGATCAATCCCGAGCACAGTCCCATTAAGAATCCGGCAGAAAAAATTATTATCGGATAGAAAAGGAGAATTTCATGAAATCATTTTTAGTCATCGGCCTTGGCCGTTTCGGTCAGCATCTGGCATTGAAGCTGATGGACCTTGGCAATGAAGTCATGGCTGTCGATAAAGAGGAAGACAGAGTGACGCGGATCGCACATCTGGTCACGGCGTCTCAGATCGGCGATTGTCAGGACGAAGAAGTTCTGAAGGCGCTTGGTGTGAAAAATTACGACGCTTGCTTCGTGTGCGTAAGCGCCGATTTCCAATGCTCACTGGAAGTGACCTGCGCATTGAAGGAGTTGGGTGCACAATACGTGGTGGCACGGGCAGACAGGGATAAACAGGCAAAATTTTTAAAGAGCATCGGCGCGGACGAGGTGATCCATACAGAGATGGATATGGCACATCGGATCGCAGTCCGCTTCTCTGCAAAGGGTGCCTTTGAATATATCGAATTGACCCCGGAATATGCTATTTTTGAAATCGCTACGCCAAAGAGCTGGATCGGTCAGTCCGTTGCCGAGGTGGGCGTGCGCAGGGAGTACAACATCAATGTGATCGGCATAAAAAAGGGCAGCGATATTACACCGCTGACCAAAGCCGGATATGTGTTTTCCGAGAGCGAGCATCTGATCATTGCCGGCAGCCAGAAGGATGCACTGAAGCTGATGCGGATCCGGTAAATTCCTTCGGGAATGGACGTGCAACGGGTCTATTCGTCTGCAAACCGGTATCCCACGCCGATCTCTGTAAAGATGAACCTGGGGTTCGTGGTATCTCTTTCGATTTTTCGCCGCAGGTTTGCCATAAAGACCCGTACAGTCCGGGTATCTCCCGCTTCATCGTATCCCCAGATCTGCCGCAGGATATAGTTGTGGGTGAGCACGCGTCCCTTGTTGGCGATAAGGAGTGTCAACAGACGATATTCTGTTTGGGTCAAATGGATCTCCTGATCGTCTACGAGGACTTTCCGCTTCGCGTGGTCTACGATCAGCCAGTCGCATTCGAATGTGGCGTCTCCCTCCGGAGCCAGTGACCGGCTCTTTCGTTCGGCGACCCGGATCCGCGCAAGCAGCTCTCCCATGTGGAACGGCTTGGTGATATAGTCGTCAGCGCCGGCGTCCAG
>DPKU01000163.1 GCA_003542355.1 Clostridiales bacterium
CATTGAACTGACCCCCTGCCGGGATGCGGAAGAAAACAGTCACACCAGATTTTTCCCCACAACGGGCGGGATCCTCAAGACAATGGCTTGTGACGATCCGAATTACGCCTATATCGCTGTGGACGGCGTGGAAAACTGCATCGCCGCGCTGGAGGATCTGGAGGGGGGCGGCCTCCGGGGCTGCTTCATCGAAATGTCCGCCTGCGCCGGAAGTTGCGTGGGGGGGCCTGTCATGGAAAAATATCACCGTTCTCCGATCAGAGGATACATGCAGGTGAACGCCTATGCCGGAGCAGGGGATTTTATCGTGGAAACGCCGCCTGTCGATACGCTGAAGAAAGGCATGCAGCCGATCAAGAGTACGCTGCCCGTGCCGAGTGAGGATGAAATCACCGAAATTCTGAAGCAGATGAGCAAGACCAAGGCGGAAGATGAGCTCAACTGCGGTTCCTGCGGGTATAATTCCTGCCGCGAAAAAGCCATTGCCGTCTATCAGGGCAAGGCCGACATTTCGATGTGCATGCCCTTCCTGATGGGAAAAGCCGAAAATATTTCCGAAAATATCCTCAACAACACACCCAATGCGGTGATCGTTCTGAACGAGGCGCTGGAAGTCCAGCAGATCAACAACACGGCCCTTCAGATGATGAATCTCCGATATCCTTCCGACGTGCTGGGCGAACAGGTCGTCAGGATCCTGGATCCCAGCGACTTTATCGCCGTCCGGCAAACGGGCAGGAACATCAAAACGAAGCGGGTCTACCTTGCAGAATACAGGCGATATGTTGAGGAAACAATCACCTACGATCGAAACTACAAGAACCTCATCTGCATCATGCGGGATGTGACACACGAAGAAGATGAACGCTCCAAAAAAGAAGCCATGAGCCGTCAAACCATAGAGACAGCCGACAAAGTCGTGGAAAAGCAACTGCGTGTCGTACAGGAGATCGCCTCTTTGCTGGGGGAAACAGCCGCCGAAACAAAAATCGCTCTTACGAAGCTGAAGGAGTCGATCCGGGATGAATGATCTGTGTGCCGACATCGGCTTCCAAAGTTTGCATAAATACGGCGAACAGCTCTGCGGAGACCATGTGGAGCTCATCCAAAGCGATGACAATGCGACCATCGTGGTGCTTGCCGACGGGCTTGGCAGCGGCGTCAAAGCAAACATCCTGGCAACGCTTACGTCGAAGATCATTTCCACTATGATGGCCCGGGGCCTGAAGATCGAAGACTGCGTGGAGACCATCGCCGCGACGCTGCCTGTTTGTTCCGTGCGCGATGTGGCATACTCGACGTTCACGATCCTCTGCCTTCGGGATCATGAATCGGCAGAGATCATCCAGTACGACAACCCGCCCGTTCTCTTGATCCGGGACGGCAAAAGAATGGAATTCCCGACGGCAAAGCTGATGATCGGAGGGAAACGGATCCTCCGGTCTGTGATCGATCTTCAGGAAAATGATATTCTGATCGCAATGAGTGACGGCTGTGTCCATGCCGGCAAGAATGGCACGATGAATTTTCACTGGAATATCAAGGATATCGCTTCCTTTATGGAAACGTTCTACCATGTGGGCTTCAGCGCAAAGACGCTCAACACCATCCTCCTNNTGTACGGCGGACAAGCCGATGATGATGCAACAGCCTGCACGATCCGCATACGAAAACGGGCGCAGATGAATCTGCTCATCGGTCCGCCGTCAAGCCGGGATGACTGCAAGAAAATGATGTCGCTCTTCTTTTCCAAAGAGGGAAAATACATCGTCTGCGGGGGGACCACTGCTGCGCTGGTCGCTGAACACCTGGGCAAAGAGGTCGTCCCTGTCACAGAATTTCCGGACAAGAATATTCCGCCGATCTCCAGGATCGAAGGCGTGGATCTCGTCACAGAAGGAACGATCACCGTCAACAAGGTATTGAATTATGCGAAAGACTATTTGGCGGACAATCGGACCTACAACGTCTGGGGTTACAAAAAGGACGGCGCATCCCGTATTGCCAGAATGCTGTTCGAAGAAGCCACAGACATCAATTTCTACGTAGGAAAAGCTGTAAACCCGGCACATCAGGACTTCGATCTTCCGATCAGCTTCCGCAGCAAGATACAGCTTGTCGATGCCCTGGCCGATTCTCTCAGGGAAATGGGCAAGCAGATCAAGGTCAGCTATTTTTAACATGGGCAAAACCTCCTGAAACTCCATCTCGGCAGATTGACAGACGCAAGAATAAACAGTAAGGTTAGATGGAACTACATCACGAGATTGTTGAAGGAGAGGAAATGAACGATCAGNNTCATGGACTTCGTCGGATTTTTTATGGATCACTGCCGGCCCGAATCCGTCTACGTATGCGACGACAGCGAACACGATATCCAGCATGTGCGCAGCCGCGCGCTGGAAGCTGGCGAAGAGACCGCCTTGGCCAAAGCAGGCCAGACCATCCACTGGGATAACTATGGGGACCAGGCCAGAGATCGGCAAAACACGCGTATCATGGTGCCCGGCGAAAAGCTGGAATCCATGAGCGCGCTGAACGCCATCGACCTGGAAGACGGCTACAAGGAGATCCAGAAGATCGCCAAAGGAATCATGGAAGGGAAAGAAGCCATCATTCAATTCTTTTCCGAAGGGCCCACGGAAAGTCCCTTTACCGTTCCTTGTATTCAGTTCACGGACAGCTGGTATG
>DPKU01000069.1 GCA_003542355.1 Clostridiales bacterium
GAACAATCGCTGGAAAAATTGCATAACGAGAATGTCAAAGTGAAGATCATCCACAGTGGCGTGGGAACGATCACGGAATCCGATATCATGTTGGCGAGCACCTCCAATGCAGTCATCATCGGGTTCAATATACGGCCCAGCACAGCGGTGAGCTCCATGGCAGAACAAGAAAATGTCGAGATCCGTACCTATCGGATCATTTATGAGATCATCGATGATATCGAAGCCGCCATCAAAGGCATGCTGGATCCCATTTTCAAAGAAGTGATCATGGGAAAGATCAAAGTGCGGGAAACGTTCAAGGTCCCCGGTGCGGGGATCGTAGCCGGTGCGTATGTGATCGAAGGAAAAATCGCACGCAACGCAAGTGTCCGACTGGTACGCGACGGTATCGTCATCCACGAAGGAACGATTTCTTCTCTTCGCAGATTCAAGGACGACGTCCGGGAAGTTGCCACCGGTTTTGAATGCGGCATCGGCTTGGACAAGTACAACGACATCAAAGAAGGGGATATCATCGAAGCCTTCGCCATGGTGGAAGTAGAGAGAAAATAGTATGAGCAGAGGTTACAGACCCCAGCGATTGGGGGAGGAAATACGCAAGATCATCAGCGATATGCTGGTGAGAGGCGATTTAAAGGATCCTGGATTCCAGGGCCTCATCGGTGTCAACGCCGTGGAAGTCACGAGGGACGGCAGCTATGCTACGGTCTATGTGACGGCTCTGGGCAACGGCGCAGCTGACCCGCTGACAGAAGAAGAAAAGAACGATATTCTGGCGGCATTTCAAAGGAGTCGGGGTTTTCTTCGCACGGAGCTGGCCCGACTGATCCAGATCCGTCATACGCCAGTACTGCTCTTTCGGTTCGATACATCTGTGGAATATGGAATGAAAATGGATAAGATCCTGTCAGACCTTGATATCCCGGAGGACGAACCCGAAGTGTAAAACAAAAGAAATGGTATGTAGGTGCACAAAGAATGGATCCAATGCTTGCGATCGCACACAAACTGAAAACGGCTGAGAGCGTCCTGCTGTTCCCGCACATCAACATGGACGGTGATGCTCTTGGCTCTTCCATAGCGCTATGTCTTGCCTTGCGACAACTTGGAAAGAACTGCAGCATCCTGATCGAAGACGATATCCCGGAGTATCTGGCGTTTTTGAACAAGGGGTACTGCATACGCAATGCGGAACAGATCCCAGATATGAGTGTAGCTGTGGACTGCGGAGATGTTTCCAGGATCGATCGTCGCAAAGAAATCTTTTATTCGGCGGCCGCTACAGCTTGTATCGATCACCATTTGCTGCATGCGGATTTTGCCCAGGACTGTCTTGTAGACTCGGCAGCGGCAGCCACCGGTATGCTGGTGTTTCAACTATTGGAGGAAATGGGGATCCAGTTTACCCAGGAGATCGCAGATGCACTGTATGTGGCCATCATGACAGATACCGGTTCGTTTCGTTACTCCAACGCTGATCGACGGACGCATCTGATCATTGCGCGTCTTTATGAATATGGCCTGGATCACGTACCCTTATGCAATGCGATCTATGACAACGTTCCGCTTACCCAGGTGAAACTGGAAGCAAAGGCAATGGATAACATGGAAATATTTGCGAACGGCCGGGCATGTATCGCACACTCTACATTGGAAATGATCGAAGCTGCAGGCGCTACACCGGATCAAACCGAGAACATCATCGACCGCCTTCGGAGCATCAGAGATGTGGAGATCGCAATTTTTCTGAAAGAAAAACCGGACGGCAATTATAAAGCCAGCTTCCGCGCGAAGTCCTATGCGGATGTTGGAACCCTTGCTTATAGACTGGGTGGCGGCGGGCATCGAAAAGCTGCCGGCTGTACCGTGGCGGCGCCGCTGGAAGAAGCCATGCGGATCCTGATGAACGCAGCAGAAGAGGAACTGAACAGATGAATGGTATCCTCAACCTGCTGAAGCCCGCCGGAATGACCTCCCATGACTGCATTTCGATCATCCGAAGGATGGCAGGACAGAAAAAAGTAGGGCATACCGGCACCCTGGATCCCAATGCCTGCGGAGTACTTCCCCTCTGTCTTGGCCAGTCGACCCGGCTGATCGAATATATGGATCAATCAGAAAAGATCTATCGCTGTGAAGCGCTGCTGGGACTTCGGACCGATACGCAGGATATCTGGGGGACCGTATTGGAAGACCACAGAATAAGTATCCCGGTTGTTTCGGAAGAAGCGCTTTTGGATGCTTTTTCGCATATTACAGGGCAGATTTCCCAAATCCCCCCGGCGTATTCGGCAGTAAAAGTAAACGGACGCCGACTTTACAGCTATGCCCGTGCAGGGATCGAAGTGGAAGCTGTGTCACGAAATATCACAGTCCACGAGCTGCGACTTCTTCGCTATGATCAGCCGGCAGGACGCATTCTGTTCGATATTCGCTGCTCAAAAGGTACCTATGTACGAACGATTTGCAGCGATCTGGGACAAATGCTGGGAACCGGCGCATGCATGAGCTTTTTACTCAGGACCAGATCCTCAGGCATGGATCTGGAAACAGCACTGACGCTGGAAGAACTGGAAAGAATGGATCAGGAACGCTTCGCAAAGGTTCTGCTTCCCCCGGAAGCGGGACTCAAGGGAATGCAAAAACTATCGTTGGATCCGAGGCAAGCGGCGCTCTTCCTGAACGGAAACACTGCTTTTGCGGCAGGATTGGACAGACCTGTATTTCCGGAGCGTAGTGGAGATGAACCCTATGCCGTGTATGATCAGCGCCAGTTGCTGGGTGTGGCTGTTCATTCTCTGGAGAAAGGCTATCAAGTACGCAAGGTGCTGAAATGAAAGTATACAGAAGTCCCAACAAGCTGAGAGATCTTAAGCCTGCTGCCATTGCCCTGGGCAATTTTGACGGAATCCACAGAGGACATCAAGCGCTGATCGGCGCTTGTATCGAAGCGGCAAATTCCATGGACTTGGTATCCGCGGTCTTTACGTTTTCCAACCATCCGACCAACGTGATCGCAGGGAAAAATGTGATCAAAAATATTATCACTTTCGACGAGAAAGCCCATATTCTGGAGAAGATGGGCATCGACTGTTTGTTTTCTTTTGAGTTCGATCAGGCGATACGAACCAGCACACCGGGTGAGTTTTGTCGACATCTGCTCTTTGGTGCGCTGAAGATGAAAGAAGCTTTCTGTGGATTCAATTATCATTTTGGATATAAAGCACAAGGCAACCCGGACACGCTTCGGCGGATCGGCGAAGAACTGGGATACGGCGTAACGGTGCTCCCTCCTGTTGAAATCGAAGGAGAGGTGGTTTCCAGCACTTTGATCAGAAAAGCTGTGGACGAAGGGAATTTGGATCGCTACCGATGTTTTACAGGCAGACGCTATGCCATTGTCGGTCATGTCATCGAAGGCCGGAAATTCGGTCGGACACTGGGCTTTCCGACCATCAACCTGGCGCTGGATCTTTCCATGGCGCTCCCGCCCAACGGCGTATACCTGACGCGAACCATCGTGGAACGCAAGCACTATGATTCCATCACAAACGTGGGACAAAAGCCCACTGTCGGTATATTTGCAAAGAATGCAGAGACGCACATTTTTGATTTTGACCGCGACATCTACGGGAAGGATGTGCGCATTCAATTCATCGAGCTTCTTCGGGAAGAACGTACATTTTCATTGATCGATCAGTTGACGGCACAAATCGAAAAGGACTGCATGACAGCCCGGGAGCTTCACCAGGAGAGAAGGAGGAACAGACGTGAAATATGTTAACGGTTTTACCATCAATGCCACCGGTTCAGAGTGCTTTGTCACCTATCTGCAGACAAGGCCTCAGGGGCAGGCAAAGGTCACTGAAGAAGTGGAGACGGTCGTCATGTCTGAGCAATGTGCCCGGCAGCTGGTCGTAGCCCTGGCCAAAGTGTATCAGAAAGTAGACACGGATCGGGCGGCCAAGCGAAAAGTAGACGTGAATGAGGCCGGGCCCGATATTCTTTCCTGACCTTAAAGCAGTCGTTGCAACACAAAGAAGGGTTTACAAACCTTCCTTTCTGTGCTATTATTGGTTGTCATGAAATACCTTTCGCTGAGACTGGCGACACTCCGACGTCTCTCGCGGCTGAAGGCGAATCAAAAAAGGAGAAAAAAATGATTACAAAAGACGTAAAGCAAGGCATTATCGACGAGTACAAGACGCACGAAGGCGACACCGGATCTCCGGAAGTACAGGTTGCGGTACTCACATTCAGGATCAACGACCTGAACGAACATTTGAAGATCCACAAGAAGGACTTCCATTCCAGAAGAGGGCTCCTCAAAATGGTTGGCCAAAGAAGAAATTTGTTGAACTATCTCAAAGATAAGGATATCGAGCGCTACAGAACGCTGATTTCCCGTTTGGGCTTGAGAAAGTAACTTCAAAGCAAAGGGCGGGGGACAACCCCGCCCGCTACTTTTGAATCGGGTACGGGTCAGGCTTGAGAACTTAATTTATTGTCCGCAAATCAAGACAATAGGTTAACTTGTCAAGCCGGACCTGAGACAGAAAGGTAAGGTAATTATGAGATTCCAAGATTACAGAACATTCAAGACCGCCCTGGGCGGCAAACTCCTGCAGATGGAGATCGGAAAAGTCTGCGAACTGGCCAACGGCCAGGTGATGGTACGCTATGGCGATACTGTTGTTAACGTTACAGCAGTGTGTGCAAAGAAGCCCCGCCCTGACATTGATTTTTTTCCGTTGACCTGCGATTACGAAGAAAAAATGTATGCAGCCGGCAAGATCCCAGGTGGATTCATCAAAAGAGAGGGGCGTCCTTCGGAGAAGGCTGTTCTTACCTCTCGGCTGATGGACCGGCCCATGCGGCCGCTGTTCCCCAAAGGATTCCAAAATGATGTGCAGGTTGTAGCGCTGGTCATGAGCGTTGACCTGGACTGCAGCCCGGAGATCGCCGCATTGATCGGCTCCTCCGTAGCGCTGTCGATTTCCGACATTCCATGGGAAGGACCCACGGCGGCAGTGAATGTCGGTCGTGTGGACGGCCGTCTGATCGTCAATCCCACCCTTGCAGAACGGGAAGCATCGGACATGCATGTGACAGTATCGGGAACCAAGGAAGCTGTTATGATGGTGGAAGCCAGCGCTTTGGAAGTACCGGAAGAAGAAGTCCTGGATGCGATCATGTTCGGCCACGAAGAAATTAAAAAGATCGTGGCATTCATTGAAGAGATCGTTGCGGAAGTCGGAAAGCCCAAGATGGACGTGGTATTCAAGACTGTGCCCGAAGACATCGATGCAGCGGTCCGCGCATATGCTGTGGATAAGATGAACCAGGCGATTAAAACCTACGACAAGCAGGAACGACTGGATAATATGGATGCAGTGGAAGTCGAGACTAAAGAACATTTCGCGGAGATTTATCCGGACAACACCAAGGATATCGATGCAATCCTCTACAATATCACGAAGGAACAGGTTCGTTCCATGATCCTGGACGAAGGGATCCGTCCCGACAACCGTAAGGCGGACGAGATCCGTCCGATCTGGTGCGAGACAGGCCTCCTGCCAAGGACCCACGGTTCCGGACTGTTTACCAGAGGTCAGACACAGGCTCTCTCCATCGTTACATTAGGCGCTATGGGTGACTCCCAGACGCTGGACGGCATCAGCGAAGATACCGAAAAGCGCTACATGCACAACTATAATTTCCCGCCATACAGCGTGGGCGAAGCCAGACCGCTCAGAGGTCCCGGCAGACGTGAGATCGGCCATGGTGTACTGGCAGAAAAGGCATTGCTGCCCGTTCTGCCTGCGGAAGAAGAATTTCCATATGCGATTCGTGTCGTGTCGGAAATCCTCTCCTCCAACGGATCCACCTCCCAGGCTTCTGTCTGCGGAAGCTGCCTTGCACTGATGGATGCAGGTGTGCCGATCAAGGCGCCGGTGGCAGGTATCGCCATGGGTCTGATCGAACGCGTCGAAGAAGACGGAAGCAGCAAGATGGCGATCCTTTCGGACATCCAGGGTATGGAAGACTTCCTGGGCGACATGGACTTTAAGGTCGCAGGAACAGAGAAGGGCGTTACCGCCATCCAGATGGACATCAAAGTACACGGTCTTTCCAGACAAGTCCTTCAGGACGCTCTGAAGCAAGCTTACGCTGGCCGTATGCATATCATGGCTCAGATGATGGATGAGATTTCCGAGCCCAGAGCCGAATTGTCTCCCTATGCGCCCAGGATCATCTCGATGAACGTGGATGTGGATAAGATCCGCGTGGTCATCGGACCGGGCGGAAAGACGATCAACAGGATCATTGCAGAGACCGGCGCAAAGATCGATATCAACGACGAAGGGCTCATTTATATCGCCGCACCGGATCTGGAAGCAGCCAACGCGGCCATGAAGCAGATCGAACTGCTGGTCAAGGAAGTAGAAGTGAACGAAGTATATACCGGAAAAGTAGTGAGGATCATGACCTTTGGAGCCTTTATCGAACTTCTGCCCGGCAAAGACGGTTTGCTGCACATTTCCAAGATCGACAAGAAGCGGATCGATAAAGTGGAAGACGTACTGAATATCGGCGATATCGTGAAAGTCAAAGTCGAAGAGATCGATGGACAAGGACGGGTCAATCTTTCGAGAAAAGGCCTGGAAGACGAAGAGATCATCAAGGCATAAGAACGACATGTTGCGAGTGGACCTGGGGCGGCATATGCCTTCAGGCCCGCTCTTTCAATTGAAAAAACCCTGTGATATAATGCACCAAAAGAAAGGATCACAATGATCATATCAGATCGGCTGCCCAGCGGCATACAAGTCATTTGTGAAGAAATCACGGACGCTCAGGCGGCCTGCATCGGCATTTGGATCGGCGCCGGCTCATCCAGAGAAACTCTGGATCAAGCCGGTATTTCTCATTTGATCGAGCACATGCTGTTCAAAGGTACCGAAAAGCGCTCAGCCAGAGAGATCGCCCGGGATACGGACAACATCGGAGCCAGTGTCAATGCTTTTACTGGAAAAGAGGCAACGTGCTATCATATGAAGGCGTTGACGGAAAAATTTCCCGAAGCGGTGGAGATCCTTCTGGATATGCTCTGCCATTCTGTTTTTGATCCGAAGGAGATCCGAAAGGAACGAGGCGTCATACTGGAAGAAATGCAAATGATTCAGGATACGCCTGATGATCATATCATCGATCTGCTAACAGGAACGGTCCTGAAAGACACCGATCTGGCGTCATCGATCATCGGAACGAAAACTTCACTGCATAAGATCACCAGAGAACACATCCTGGACTATATCGACAGATATTATACCCGAGACAACATCGTTGTTTCAGTTGTAGGAAATTTTGACCGCCAGCGTCTGTATGAGCAGTTGGAAGAAGCATTGGCTTCTTTCCCGCAGATGCGCCACGAAAGCATCGAAACCAGGATCCCGGCAGGACAGAGATTTCTAGCGAAGGCCAAAGATGTGGGGCAGACCCATCTTGCCATCGGACGGACAGGCGTCTCCCTCAGCAGTGAACTTTATTATGCCCAGGCTGTGGTCAACGATGTGCTCGGAGGTAGTATGAGTTCCAGGCTGTTCCAGAATATACGGGAAGATCGGGGCTTGGCGTATACGGTATACAGTGCCTGTTCCAGCTATCTGCGAACAGGCATGTATTATATCTATGCCGGCGTGGGCCTTGGAAAAGAGGCTGAGACGCTGGATGCGATCGCATCAGAATTGAAGTTGCTGAAACAGGAGGGTCTGGCTTCGGAAGAAGTGGACATTGTTAAGCAGCGACTCAAGAGCGGATATATTTTTAGTCTGGAGAGCATGAACAGCCGAATGTATCGCCTGGGGAAGAATATGCTGTTGCTGGGGCGGTATTTCACTCCGGAGGAAGTCATGGCAGAGATCGATGCGGTCACTCAGGATGAGATCCTCGAAATCTGTCGACAGATTGGGGATTTGTCTGCCTACAGCGGCGTTTCGATCAGCAAAGAGAAACTCGACGTAAAAAAGCTTATGTCAATACGCTCATAAGCATTCAAAACATTGGGAAGAGAAGGATATTATGAAAAGAATCGCCGAATTTGAGAAAGTATCGTTTGCTGCTTTTTCCGGATCCTGTGCGGAGATGGCCTTGTGCGCAGATAATCCTGATGCGGAAAGGGTTTATCAACAAATACGGCTCCCCCTTCGTGCAACACAAGGCTCGGCGGGCTATGATTTCTTTCTTCCATTTGCGCTGGCGTTGGCTCCGGGAGAATCCTGCTCGATTCCCACGGGCGTTCGCGTGCAGATCCAGCCTGGATGGGTGCTGATGATCTATCCGAAATCCGGATTGGGATTTCGTTATCGGCTGCAGCTTGACAACACAGTGGGTATCGTGGATTCTGATTACTACGAAGCAGATAATGAAGGACATATCATCGTCCGCATCACCAATGACAGCAAATCAGAAAAAAGTCTGTCGCTGGAAGCCGGTAAGGCGTTTGCACAGGGCGTATTCGTTGAATTCGGCATTACACAAAGCGATGCTGTAAAAGGAGAACGATCTGGAGGTTTCGGATCTACGGGGGTATAGCCATGCTGTTGAGAGAACAACTGGAACAACTGGAATGTGAGCGCCTTTCCCCATATGCGGCAAAATCTGCCGAATCAAAAGGGCGTATCACTGAGGAAGAGCCTTGCACGCTGCGGACAGACTATCAGCGGGATCGGGACCGGATCATTCACTCCAAATCCCTTCGCAGACTTATGCATAAAACCCAAGTGTTTCTTGCGCCCGAGGGAGATCATTTCCGTACCCGGCTGACGCATACCCTGGAAGTGGCGCAAATTGCACGGACCTGTGCCCGTGCGTTGAACCTGAACGAAGATTTGACAGAAGCCATCGCCATGGGTCACGACCTGGGGCACACCCCGTTTGGTCACAGTGGAGAGACGTTCCTGAACGAGCGCCACGCCCGCGGTTTTGCCCACAATGTGCAGAGCCTCCGGGTCGTGGATGTGCTGGACCTCAATCCCAAAGGGCGAGCGATGAACCTGACGAGAGAAGTGCGGGACGGCATACTGAACCATACCGGAAGTGATATTCCGTTTACGCTGGAAGGTCAGATCGTAAAAATATCGGACCGCATCGCTTACGTCAACCACGATATCGACGATGCGATACGAGGAAAAATCATTTCTTCGGAAGAATTGCCACAGGCATGTATCGAATATCTGGGCCAGGACCATCGGACAAGGATCGACACACTGGTTCGGGACCTTGTGGCCAGCAGTGATGGAAAGGATCAGATCCATCAGTCTCCGGAAGCTCGCCGCTATATGAATGAGCTGAGAGACTTTATGTTCGAAAGAGTTTATCACAATTCTGTTGTAAAAAAAGATTCAGAGCTGGATAAGATCCGCCATCTGATTTTCTCGTTGTATGATTTTTACCTGGAGCATCCGGACAGGCTTCCGCAGGAACAGCAGAGCATGATGGCCCAGGACGGCCCTGAAGAAGTTGTCAAGGATCACATCGCAAATATGACGGATCGCTATGCGATCAATATCTATACGACCCACTTTGTGCCTGCAGGCTGGAAAAAATAAAAAAATAATAAAGGAAACAGCCTGTCCGTGTAGAATATTTCAATGTACGGGACGATCGGAGGACAGGCGTGGCCCAACAGAATTATCAGGCGGTCATCGATGAAATCAAGAGTAGGTGCAACATTGTTGACGTCATTTCCCCTTTGGTCCCACTCAAGAGGACCGGGACGAACTACAAGGGGATCTGCCCGTTTCACAGTGAGAAGACACCTTCTTTTGTTGTGTCGGACACGAAACAGATCTTTACCTGTTTTGGCTGTGGTGCATCCGGCGATGTGATCGAATTTTTCAAGCGCTATCACAATCTCACATTCCCGGAAGCGGTAGAGCGGTTGGCTCTTC
This sequence comes from Clostridiales bacterium, assembly GCA_003542355.1. Classification (GTDB taxonomy): domain Bacteria; phylum Bacillota; class Clostridia; order Peptostreptococcales; family Anaerovoracaceae; genus UBA10908. The sequence goes on from DPKU01000069.1 coordinate 9,957, forward strand.
AATGCGGAATACCCATTCCGGAATCCTACGGGGAACAAGGGAAGAAGAAGGAAGGCTATTACGAGATCAACCGTCAGGCAGCCAGGTATTACTATTCGGTTTTTTCCGGAAAAAAAAATCCGGGATTGACCTACATGATCGGACGGGGGATCGAGCCCTCGGTGCTGAAAGCGTTTGGCATTGGCTATGCCGATGATTCCTGGGACAGTTTGTCCGGAGAACTGACCGGTCGCGGATTTGATCGGGATATGCTCCTCGAACTGGGCCTCGTGTCGGAAAAGAACGGTCGCATTTATGACAAGTTCAGATCCCGGGTGGTTTTTCCGATCATCAATACCCGGGGAAAAGTGATCGGTTTCGGGGGTCGGATCATCGGAGATGGAGAGCCAAAGTATCTGAATTCTCAGGAATCCATTGTTTTCCAGAAGAAGTANNTGGTTGAAGGCTACATGGATGTGATCAGCCTGTATCAGCACGGTATTCGAAATGTGGCGGCTTCTCTGGGCACGGCGCTGACACAGCAGCAGGCAAAATTGTTAAAGCGCTATACGGAAAAAGTGATTCTCTGCTACGATTCGGACAATGCCGGCATCGAAGCGGCTCTTCGGGGCTCGGATGTCCTTCGCGGGGAAGGACTGGACGTACGAGTGCTGAACGTACCGCAGGAGAAAGATCCGGACGAGTATATCAAAAAGAATGGACGGGAAGCATTTCTGGCATTGATCAGTAAAAAGGCTCTGCCGGATGTGGAATACAAAATCGCGCTGCTGAAAAGACATTATGATTTGAGCGATACGACACAGAATATCAAGTTTCTTCAGAAAATATCGGGAATTCTCCGAACGCTTACGCCGGTGGAAGCAGATCTCTATATCGGTAAAATCGCGGGAGAGTATCGAATTTCGGAAGGCGCACTCCGTCGCGAAGTGCAGCGCGGTACGGAAAACGACGATATTCAGGGGCCTGTCAGACCCGCCAACAGCGAAAAGGCCCAAGAAACTGCAACCCCTGACGGAAGCGGTCTGTCACTGGAACGGATGCTGCTGCGCCTGATTCTTCTGCGCAGCGAATATCTGGAAGGACTCAGAGAATATCCGGAAGCGATCATTACAGCGTATGGCATGCGCATTCTGGCAGTTTTCCGGGATCTGTTTACAGAAGACAGCGATTTGGAGCTGGAAGCGGTTCGAGACGCCTTGGATGAAGGGGAATTGGAATATCTCGAAGGGATCCTTCGGGAGGTCCAGGTCGGTGAGAAGGATGAAGATGCGTATGCAGACTGTATTGCAAAACTGCAGGAGCGACGTCTGGAAAAACGAAAAAAAGAAATCATCGATCTACTGTCTCTGGCCGAAGAAACCGGCAACCAGTCTCAGTTGGACAATTTGATGAAAGAATACATGATGATACAGCAAATGCAAAAAAGGTAGGGTGATAGCAGTGTCTTATGATATCGATGTGCAGGACGAAAAGAAAAATGAACAACTGACGGGTTTCCTTGAGCATTCAAAGAGAAACGGATCCGTAACATTCCGGGAAGTGGAAGATATGCTTACCGAAATGGAATTTACTGCCGCACAGAAGGATCAGATCTACGATCATCTGGAATCTCAGGGCGTGGAAGTATTGACAGAGGCCAATCCGGATGATTTTGAGATCATTGTCCTGGAGCCCTCCGAAGAAGCCGATCTGGAAGAGATCGTGGCAGAAGCTTCCGAAGATGACGTAGAGGCCGTCCCCAAAGGTGTTGCTGTTGACGATCCGGTACGCATGTACCTGAAGGAGATCGGCAAGGTGCCGCTTCTGACAGCAGAAGAAGAAATGGATCTGGCTCAACGCATGGAACTGGGAGACGAAGAAGCGAAGCAAAAGCTGTGTGAGGCCAATTTGCGACTGGTGGTAAGCATCGCCAAACGCTATGTAGGCCGCGGCATGCTTTTTCTGGATCTGATACAGGAAGGGAATCTGGGTCTGATCAAGGCCGTGGATAAATTTGACTGGCGCAAGGGCTTTAAATTCAGCACTTATGCGACCTGGTGGATCCGTCAGGCGATCACGAGATCCATCGCAGATCAAGCCCGTACCATTCGGATCCCGGTCCATATGGTCGAAACCATCAATAAGCAGATCCGTATCACACGTCAGCTGCTCCAGGAATTCGGGAGAGATCCGACGCCGGAAGAGATCGCTGCCGAAATGGAGATCAGTGTGGAAAAAGTCCGTGAGATCTCCAAGATCGCTCAGGAGCCGGTATCCTTGGAAACGCCCATAGGCGAAGAAGAAGACAGTCATTTGGG